>CAZCFC010000134.1:0-8007 GCA_964497815.1 uncultured Cypionkella sp. | reverse complement strand
GACCGGTGTTCACAGCAGGGCGGATGCCTTGGTAGAACAGTTCGGTTTCCAGAAATATCTGGCCGTCGGTGATCGAGATCACGTTCGTCGGAATAAAGGCCGACACGTCACCGCCCTGGGTTTCGATGATCGGCAATGCCGTCAGCGAACCCGAACCGAAATCTTCGTTCAGCTTCGACGAACGTTCCAGCAAACGGCTGTGCAGGTAGAACACGTCGCCCGGATAGGCTTCACGTCCCGGCGGACGGCGCAGCAAGAGCGACATCTGACGGTAGGCAACGGCCTGCTTGGACAGGTCATCATAGATGATCAAGGCATGGCGGCCGTTGTCGCGGAAGAATTCCGCCATCGAGGTCGCGGCATAGGGTGCCAGGAATTGCAGCGGGGCCGGGTCGGATGCGGTGGCAGCCACGACGATCGTGTATTTGATCGCGCCGGTTTCTTCCAGCTTCTTCACCAACTGAGCCACGGTCGAACGCTTTTGACCGATTGCCACGTAGATGCAGTACAGCTTTTTGCCTTCATCGTCGCCAGCGGCTTCGTTGTAGACTTTCTGGTTCAGGATGGTGTCCAAAGCCACGGCGGTCTTGCCGGTCTGACGGTCACCGATGATCAATTCGCGCTGGCCACGGCCAACCGGGATCATGGCGTCAACAGCCTTCAGGCCGGTTGCCATCGGCTCGTGCACCGATTTGCGCGGGATGATGCCCGGAGCCTTGACGTCGGCCTGACGACGCTCGGTCGTCACGATCGGGCCTTTGCCGTCGATCGGGTTGCCAAGGCCATCCACGACGCGGCCCAGCAGACCGTTGCCAACCGGCACGTCCACGATGGACTTGGTGCGCTTGACGGTGTCGCCTTCCTTGATGTCCTGATCGGAACCGAAGATAACGATACCGACGTTATCGACTTCAAGGTTCAGGGCCATGCCGCGGATACCACCGGGGAATTCCACCATTTCGCCGGCCTGAACATTGTCCAGCCCGTGAACGCGGGCAATCCCGTCGCCAACCGACAACACGCGGCCAACTTCGGCCACTTCGGCGTCTTTGCCAAAGTTCTTGATCTGCTCTTTAAGGATCGCAGAGATCTCAGCAGCCTGAATTCCCATCACCCAACCTCTTTCATTGCATTCTGGAGTGCCGCAAGCTTGGCCTTGACCGAGGTGTCAATCATGACCGAGCCGAGCTTTACGATTAGACCGCCGATAAGGGATTCATCGACGGAGGTGTTCAATTTGACGTCTTTGCCAACGCGCGCCTTCAGCGTTTCCGCCAGTTGCTTGGCCTGTGCGGCAGACAGTGTTGTGGCCGAAGTCACCTCTGCCGTCACTTCGCCTTTTTCAACGGCGATGCGGGCCTTGAGGTCGGCCACCAGTTGCGGCAGCACGAACAGGCGACGCTTGGACGCCATCAGGGCCAGCGTGTTGGCGGTTGTGCCCGAAAGCTTCATCGCGCTGGCAACGGCTGCCATGGCGCGGGCCTGATCATCACGGGCCACAACGGGCGACGCGATCATCGCGGCAAGCTCGGGGCTTTCTGTCAAAGCAGCCCCCAGCGCATCTGCATCGGCCTCAAGAGACTTGAGGGCGTTTTCCTCTTTCGCAATCTCGAACAGGGCCTGCGCATAGCGCCCGGCGATGCCCAAGGAGATCGAAGCTGGTTCGGACACGTCATCCCTTCCGCGGTCTAGGCCCTTCACGTGAACCGCATTTGGGTAAGACCCATTTACGGCGCATACGAGGGGCATGCGTCTTTTAGATTTTGCGCGTCTCTAGCAGAGGTGAAGCTACCCCGCAACAGGGATGGGCACGCATTTGCTGCGGCTTACATGCGGCATTTCGGGCAATTTGCGGTGGGGGCGGAATTGCGGGCCGCGCCGCGGGCTTGGTGGGCCTGTTGCCGCAAGGGCAGGCCATTGTTTGCCAAAAGGAAACAGTGGCAATTTCCATAGACTATTCGTCCCGGCTTCGAACCAGACCGCCGACGCAAGGAGGGTGCAACTGGACTTGTTGCAGCATGGATCAGGACCTTTGCAGAACTGAAAATTCGCATGGATCGTAGAGCTGTTGATTCTTGGGGCATCGCTGGCGTTTGGCACGCTGTTGTCGATGGCGGCGAAGACACTGGTTGGTCTTTCAATCATGGATCGTCTTGGATGCGCGGCCATGCAAATGGCGATGATACCATCACTGCCTTAGGCTTGGCAAAAGATGGGGGCTCTGACGTTCTGGCCGATCTGCGGGTTGAAGGCGGCGCGGGCCATGATGCCGTCACTGCGTGGCGTGATTATGGCATAAGCCCGGGCGCTGAGTATGCCGATGGCGGCCCCGGTGATCCTTGGCGCTTGGGCCGAGGTTTGTTGGCCCGTGCAACCTGCGGCGACGTCGCGGCCGCAGAGATTGCCGATTTCAGTCTGGCAGACGACCGGATCTCTGCGATCATGCCGCAACGTGCGGCGGTCGTTCCGCGCTGATGATCGGATGGGGTGGCGTGTCGGGGAACACGGCCATCGCAATGGAAGGCCATTTCGCGGCCCGTGCACGGTCTGAGCGGCAAAGCGACACCGCCGCGCATCCGTTTGCGTGACACACGTCGGCGTTTCGGGCCAATCCGCCCAATCGCGCCCTTTAACCAAGCTTGGGGCTGCCCACAGGCTGGGCCGCCCCTTCCCAGACCCGCACCGGCTTTTTGACCCGCTCGATCAGCCCGCCGCGCGTCGGGGCATAAACCTGTTTTGACGCCTCAACCATCAACACACCTCCGGCAAGCCATGGCAGACGGCGGCCAAAACCTTCCCAGAAATGCGAAGTGCGCAGCCAGAAGCGCCCCTCTGACGGCGGGGCGAACAGGGCGGTCATGCTGCTTTCGGGGGTGAAGCCGTGTTTTTTCAGCTGCGCCTCCAGTTGTCCGCCGGAATAGGGGCGGCCAAAACCAAAGGGGGTGCCGTCACGCCGCGCCCACAGGCCCGCCCGGTTTGGCACGATGAAAAGCGCCCGCCCCCCCGGACCCAAGGCACGGTGCGCCTCGTTCAGAACGGCGCCAGGGTTTTCCGACGTCTCAAGCCCGTGCATCAGTACCAGCCGGTCCACATGGCCCGTTGCCACAGGCCACAGGGTTTCCTCGCACAGCACAGACACGTTTTCCATGCCCGCAGGCCAAGGCATGACGCCTTGCGGGCCGGGCATCAGACCGATCACCCGCCGCGATTGCTCCAGATAGGGACGCAGCAGGGGCACGGCAAAGCCGAAGCCAGCCACGGTTTGGCCCACCATTGGCGGCCAAAGTTTCACCACCTGATCCCGGATCGCCCGCTGCGCCACACGACCCAACTGGGTGCGGTAGTAAAAGTTGCGCAGGTCCAGCACATCAAGATGCATTGCGTGGGGCAGTCCTTTGGGTAAATCTGGACCAATCATAGCAAGGAAGACCCGCAACGCCATGGCTGATCTTGACACGCCCCGCATCGCCGCTTGCGAATGTGGCCGCCTGACCCTGATGGTGACGGCAAAGGCTGTGCATGTTCACGCCTGCACCTGTACGAAATGTCAGCGGTCATCAGGGTCTGCACTTAGCCTGTCCGCGTGGTTTCCAGAAAGCGAAGTCGCCATCTCGGGGCCCTACACCACATACTTTTACGCCGGGGCCGATGATCCCAACCTGATGGCCGGGTTTTGCCCCACCTGCGGCGGCGGCAAATTCTTTCGGACCGGCGATTATCTGAAAGGCTGCGTCGGCATATCCGTCGGCAGCTTTGCAGACCCCGCCTTTCCTGCGCCCGACCACATTCATTGGTGGCCCGACCGCCCACATTGGCTGGGCGCACCGCTTGGCCCTGCACTGCTGGACGGGAACTGACTTTCCGCGCCTGGTTGCGGGGGCGGTGGCTTTGGGTCACTCTGGGTGCAAACCGAAAGGCTGCACCATGGCGCTGACACTGATCACCATTCCCTGCCTGAAAGACAACTACGCCTATCTGATCCATGATGCGGTATCGGGGCAGACGGCGGTGGTGGATGTGCCCGAGCCAGAACCGGTGCTGGCGGCACTGGAAATGCACGGCTGGACGCTGTCGCATATCCTGATCACCCACCACCATTGGGACCACATCGACGGCGTCACGGCCTTGCGCACAGCGACGGGCGCAGCGGTCTGGGGCGCCGCCGCAGACGCCCACCGCCTGCCCCCACTGGATCACAGCCTGCACGAGGGCGACACGGTGGCCATCGGCACCGAGCAGGGCCACGTCATCGACGTGCCCGGCCACACGGTGGGCCATATCGCCTTTCACTTCCCGGCCTCTGGCCTTGCCTTCACCGCCGACAGCCTGATGGCGGGCGGTTGCGGACGGCTGTTTGAAGGCACGCCCGATCAGATGTGGTCCAGCCTGTCGAAACTGGCCGCCCTGCCCCCGGAAACCCTGATCTGTTCGGGGCATGAATACACTGCGTCAAACCTGGCCTTCGCTGCAACGATCGAGCCCGGGAATGAGGCGCTGCACGCGCGCATCGCCCGCGTAGCAAAAGCCCGCAGCGAGAACCGCCCGACCGTGCCTTCACGCCTGTCAGGCGAATTGGCGACCAACCCTTTTCTGCGCGCGGGCCAGCCCCATATAAAGGTCTGTCTTGGTTTTCCCGACGCCACGGATGCAGTCAGTTTCGCCCAAATCCGCGCCCGCAAGGACAAGTTCTGAGTCCAATCTGCCAGCCCGCCATCACATTTTATGTGACCGGGCGAAAGAAACCGAAATCTTGTCCAATTAGGGCTTGAAGATCGCAAAATAAAACCGATCCTTTACTTCATGAGGCCATGGTTGAACGGGGCCACCAGACCGTCCGACCCGCAGGACAGGAGCACGAAACAAGTGCCATCATTCTCGACCACGCTTGAACAAGCCATTCACGGCGCACTGGCGCTTGCCAACAGCCGCCGCCACGAACTTGCAACGCTGGAGCATCTGCTGCTGGCGCTGATCGACGAGCCTGACGCCGCCCGCGTGATGAAGGCTTGTTCGGTCAATATTGATGAGTTGCGCAAGACTTTGGTGGATTTCATCGACGACGACCTGTCGACGTTGGTGACGGATGTCGAAGGTTCCGAAGCCGTGCCCACGGCGGCGTTTCAACGCGTTATTCAACGCGCGGCGATCCATGTGCAGTCATCCGGGCGCACCGAAGTCACCGGGGCGAATGTGCTGGTCGCGATCTTTGCCGAACGCGAATCGAACGCCGCGTATTTCCTGCAAGAACAGGATATGACCCGCTATGATGCGGTGAATTTCATCGCCCATGGTGTGGCCAAAGATCCGTCCTTTGGCGAGGCCCGCCCGATCACCGGCGCCGAGGAACATCACGAAACCCCCAAGGCCGAGGCCGGGGAAGCCAAGGAATCGGCGCTGTCAAAATACTGCGTCGATCTGAACGTCAAAGCGCGCAAGGGCGATGTAGACCCGCTTATCGGACGTGAATCCGAGGTCGAACGTTGCATTCAGGTTCTGTGCCGCCGTCGCAAGAACAACCCGCTGCTGGTGGGCGATCCGGGCGTCGGCAAGACTGCGATTGCCGAAGGTCTGGCGCGCAAGATCGTCAACCACGAGACTCGGGAAATTCTGGCCCATGCCACCATATACTCTTTGGACATGGGGGCGCTGCTGGCCGGCACCCGCTATCGTGGCGACTTCGAGGAACGCCTGAAGGCCGTCGTCAAAGAGATGGAGGATCATCCGGATGCCATTCTCTTTATTGATGAAATCCACACGGTGATCGGTGCCGGCGCGACTTCTGGCGGCGCTATGGATGCTTCGAACCTGCTCAAACCTGCCCTGCAGGGCGGCAAACTGCGGTGCATGGGATCGACAACCTACAAGGAATTCCGTCAGCACTTTGAAAAGGACCGCGCGCTTTCGCGCAGGTTCCAGAAGATTGACGTGAACGAACCGTCGGTGCCCGATGCAATCAAGATCCTGATGGGGCTGAAGCCGCATTTTGAGGAACACCACGACCTGCGGTACACCAACGACGCCATCAAATCGGCGGTGGAACTGGCCGCGCGCTATATCCACGACCGCAAACTGCCGGATTCGGCCATTGATGTGATCGACGAGGCTGGCGCGGCGCAGCATCTTCTGACCGACTCCAAACGCCGCAAGTCGCTGGGCGTGAAGGAGATTGAGGCTGTGGTTGCCAAAATCGCCCGCATCCCGGCAAAGTCGGTGTCCAAGGATGATGCCGAAACCCTGCGCGATCTGGAAAAGACCCTGAAGCGGGTGGTGTTCGGGCAGGACAAGGCGGTTGAAGCGCTTTGCTCTGCGATCAAGCTGGCACGTGCGGGCCTGCGTGAGCCGGAAAAACCCATCGGCAACTATCTGTTCGCAGGGCCAACCGGTGTGGGCAAAACCGAAGTGGCCAAGCAACTGGCAAGTTCCCTTGGTGTGAAACTGCTGCGCTTTGACATGTCGGAATACATGGAGAAACATGCGGTCAGCCGATTGATCGGTGCCCCGCCCGGCTATGTCGGCTTTGATCAGGGTGGCATGCTGACCGATGGTGTCGATCAGGACCCGCATTGCGTGTTGTTGCTGGACGAAATGGAAAAGGCGCACCCGGATGTGTACAACATCCTGTTGCAGGTGATGGACCACGGCAAACTGACCGATCACAATGGCCGCACCGTGGATTTCCGCAACGTGATCCTGATCATGACATCGAACGCCGGGGCGTCTGAAATGTCGAAAGAGGCGATCGGCTTTGGCCGGGCGCGTCGGACCGGTGAGGATACAGCGGCGATTGAACGCACGTTCACCCCCGAATTCCGCAACCGTCTGGATGCCGTGATCTCCTTCGCCTCTTTGGGCAAAGAGGTGATCATGCAGGTGGTGACGAAGTTTGTATTGCAACTGGAGGCACAGCTGCTGGATCGCAACGTCCATATCGACCTGACACCGGAAGCCGCGGCTTGGCTTGGGGACGCGGGCTATGATGACAAGATGGGCGCACGACCTTTGGGCCGGGTTATCCAAGAGCACATCAAGAAGCCACTGGCCGAAGAGCTGTTGTTCGGCAAACTGACCAAAGGCGGCACCGTGCATGTTGGCGTCAAGGATGGCGAAATTGCCTTGACCTATGAAGAGCCACAAAAACCGCGCCTGACCGGACAAAAGCCGCCGCTTCTGACGGCGGAATGATCCGGGCAGCGTTATTCTGGGCCCTCGCCACTCCGGCGGGGGCCTTTGAATTGACGTTCCCTGCGGCCTGCGATTTGGGCGATACCTGCTATATCCAGCAGTATTTTGACCATGATCCGGGGCCAGCCGCACAAGATTTTGCTTGTGGGCCTTTAAGTTATCAAGACCACGACGGGACCGACATCGCCCTGCCCTCTTTGGCGGCAATGCAGGCCGGCGTGAATGTTCTGGCCGCAGCGGCTGGCACGGTAAAGGCTGTGCGCGATGGCATGCCAGATGCGCATGCGCTTGGTGCTGCCGATCCTGCAATCCAGAACCGGGAATGCGGCAACGGGGTTTTGGTGGATCACGGCAGCGGCTGGGAGACGCAATATTGCCATATGAAACAAGGCTCTGTGGCCGTGACTGTCGGGGATGATGTCACCAATGGCTTTGTTCTGGGCCAGATCGGCATGTCGGGACTTGCGCAGTTTCCGCATCTTCATCTGACCGTGCGGCGGAATGGCCGCGCATTGGACCCTTTCGCACAGACGGCCAACTGCGGCCAAACCGGGCCGGGGTTATGGGGCAATGGCATCCCGTATACCGCCGGTGGGCTGCTGGCGGTGGGACTGACAGATGGCGCTCCGACCTATGACACCATCAAAGCGGGCCTGCCCAGCCCTGATTTGCCAGACACTGCCCCGGCCATGGTGGTCTGGGCCTATGTCTTTGGCGGACGCGCGGGCGATGCCCTGCTGATGGAAATCACGGGACCAGAGGGACGGGTGATCGTGGAACGGGTGGCACTGGAAAGGATCCAGGCACAGCTTTTCCGCGCGGTCG
>CAZCFC010000133.1:0-8079 GCA_964497815.1 uncultured Cypionkella sp. | reverse complement strand
GGGTCATCAAAAGGACCAGAACCGTAGAGATGCTCATCCAGGCCACATCGCCCTTGTCAACCGCCTTTGCGTAGACATAGGGGACAAGCGTTGTTGCTGTTGCTGCAACCTCGGTTGTGGCCTCCTGCGCCCAGACCGGCATGGCTGCAAAAGCGCCTGCCCCGGCTATGCTCAGTTTTTTCATCATCATCTGTCCCCTCTTACAGCGCGTCGTCATCGGTTTCGCCCGTCCGCACCCGCAGGGCACTTTGAACGTCGATCACGAAAATCTTGCCGTCACCGATCTTGCCGGTTCTGGCGGTTTTGCTGATGGTTTCGACGACCGTGTCAGCCAGTCCATCGTTCACCACGATTTCAAGCCGCATCTTCGGCACGAAATTGACGGCATACTCGGCGCCCCGGTAGATCTCGGTATGGCCCGACTGCATGCCAAATCCCTTGATTTCAGTAACCATCATCCCCCGAACGCCGATCGCGGTCAGCGCTTCGCGCACCTCGTCCAGCTTGTAAGGCTTGATGGCGGCAATGATCATCTTCACGTCGCACCCCTTTCCATGGACCCGATGTTGGGCCTTGCGATTGATCAGGCGGCCTTCGCAGGTGCAGCACAAGTTTGACCCGCCACAAAAAGCAGCAACGGCACGATTGGCCCATAAAAGTGGCGCAGATTTCCGCTCACGCCTCTTTAATGTGCAAACTTGCGCCCCGAATCGCCGCCGCTGGCACTCCCCATTTGCGGGCAAAGCGGATAGAGTGTCGCAAACAGCTTAATAAGGGCGCAGACAGGCATGGCGGGACAGGGCAAGGGACGTGGCGACGCGCCAATGGTGGCGGATCGCCGCTATGCAGCGCCGCGCGCAAAGGCCGCAGCAAAGCCTGCCGGATCCGGACGTCCGCCCCGTAAACCTGCCGCCAGGCGCCCCAGCCGCCAATACACCCCGCGCAATCCGATCCTGGGCCTGATCGTCGGTTTCTTCCGCTTGATCTGGCGCATCTTGTGGGGCTTTGCCTGGCGCGTGGGCTTTGTGTCCGCGCTTATCCTTTCGGGCATCGTGTTCTTTTTCTACGCGCAACTTCCGCCCGTCGCGGACCTTCTGGACGGTCGCGCCAAAGGCTCGGTTACCCTTCTGGACTACAGCGACAAGGTCTTTGCGTGGCGCGGCGAAACCTTTGGCGGCCAGATCACCGCCGATACCGTCTCGCCCGATCTGCTGCACGCTGTTGTGGCCACCGAGGACAAACGTTTTTACGGCCATTTCGGCATCTCGCCGCGCGGCATCGCCTCGGCCATCCGCATCAACATGTCCGAAGGTCGTGGCCCGCTGGAAGGCAACGGTGGATCAACCATCACCCAACAGGTGGCCAAACTGCTGTGCCTTGGCGTGCCCTATGATCCAACCGCGTGGAAGTCCGAAGCCGCCTATGAGGAAGACTGCCGGTCCGGTGGCATCTGGCGCAAGCTGAAGGAAATTCCCTACGCCATGGCGATGGAGGCGAAATACTCCAAGTCCGAAATCCTGACCCTTTACTTCAACCGGGCTTATCTGGGCGCTGGCGCCAGGGGGTTTGAGGCCGCCGCCCAGCGCTATTTCGGCACCTCTGCCAACAAGGTAACCCCTGCGCAGGCGGCCATGCTGGCGGGTTTGCTGAAGGCCCCGTCGCGCTATGCCCCCACCAACAACCTCAAACGTGCGCAAGACCGCGCCGCCGTTGTCATAGGTCTGATGCAAGAGCAGGGCTTTCTGACCGCGGATCAGGCCGCCGAAGCGCTGGAAAACCCCGCGCGGCTGTCGGAACAGGCGCAGACCAACTCGGGCGGCTTCTTTGCCGATTGGGTCATGGGCACCGCGCCCGACTTCCTGACCTCGGAGACCACCGAAGACGTGATCATGCGCACCACGCTGGACCCGCGCCTGCAACGCGCCGCCGAAGACGCGCTGGACTGGGTGTTTGAAAACAAGGTCAAACCGGGGTCCCTGGCGCAAGCCGCCATTGTTGTGATGAGCGCGGACGGTGCGGTGCGTGGCATGGTCGGTGGGCGCAAGATTGCCGAAGCCGGATCGTTCAACCGCGCCACCCAGGCATCACGCCAGACCGGATCTTCGTTCAAACCCTTTGTTTATGCCGCAGCCCTTGATCTGGGCTGGTCGCCAGAGGATTATGTGGAAGATACCCCGCTGACGATCAACATTGCCGGCTCTGGCCCGTGGACGCCGCAGAATTATGACCATGAATTCCATGGCATGATCACCCTCACCGAAGCCCTGCGTGAAAGCCGCAACATCCCGGCGGTGCGGGTGTCCGAGGCCGTGGGCCGCGATGCCGTCCGCACCATAGCCAACGGTTTCGGCATCCAAAGCGATCTGGCCGCTGGCCCTGCCTTGGCGCTGGGCGCATCGGAATCCACCCTGATCGAGATGACCGGCGCCTATGCGGGTATCCTGAATGGCGGCTCGTCGGTGACACCCTATGGCCTGATGGAACTGAAGCTGAAGGGCGAGGACGAACCCCTGATGGGCGCAGGTGGTGGCATCGGCGAGCGTGTGATTTCGGAAAAAGCCGCGCAACTGCTCACCTACATGATGGCGCAAGTGGTCGAAAACGGCACCGGCAGGCGCGCACGGCTTGATGGCCGTCCGGCGGCTGGCAAAACCGGCACCACTACGGCGGGCCGGGACGCATGGTTCATAGGCTTTACCGCCGATTATGTCGTTGGCGTCTGGATGGGCTACGATGACAACACCCCGTTGAAAGAGGTCACCGGCGGAGGCCTGCCCGCCGAAATCTGGCACGAGGTGATGGTGCGCGTGAACGACGGCCTGCCGGTGCGTGATCTGCCCATGATCATCCCGGAACCACGTCTGCAACCGCAACCGGACTATGTCGAAGACCCCTTGCCCAAGGCCATGCAGGCCCCTTTGCCCGAACGTCAGCCAGCACAAGACCCGGTCGAGGCCCTGCTGCGCGACATTCTTGGCATCAATTGAAAAGGGCGCCCGCTTGGACGCCCTCTAACTCGCTCAAATTAGACTAAAACTTTGCATCCGCTGTGGTCAAATATCCCACGGGGGTCCGGGGGTGTGAAACCCCCGGCAAGGCCGGCCCCAAACTCAGGCCTTCTTCAGATCCGCGATCAGCGCGTCAATATCGCCCTTGCGCTTGTCCAGCATCGCACCGATTTCCGTCCGCTCGGACGCCAGCATGTTCACGCCTTCGATGATGATGTTGAAGAACAGATTCTTGCCGGATTTGTCCGACACATGCCACCGCACATCAAACGGCGCTTCGCCCTTCAGATGCGCGACCGAGATCACCTCGTAATAGCTTTTCACGGCTTTCGCATCGGTGACTTCAATCTTGCCACCGATGAACTCACGGAACCGCGAGCCGTATTTGTGGCTGATATAGGTCTGAAATGCCTTGGTAAAGGCGGTCATCTGCGCCTTGCTGGCCGATTTCGCAGCCACACCCAAGGCCGAGCGCGCAATCGTCGGCACATCGGCATAGCGCGTGAAGATCCGCTCAAAATCACCGTACATTGCCGACTGGCTTTTGCCGCTGGCGATGGTGGCGTTGATCTCACCGATGGCTTTGTCGATCAGCGCGCGGGCCTGATCCACGGTCAGCCCCAGCGCCGGGAACGGCAGCGCCAGCGCAACCGAGCCAAGGGCAAAACCCGCCGCAAAGCGACGACGCGACATCATGGAGTGGTTATTCTGCATAGGGGTCCTCGTAAGGATCGACGAAGCTGTCATCGCCAGTTGTTTGGCCCAACTCATAGCGGCGGTTCTGCAAATACAAAAGCCGCGCCTGTGCGTAACCATCCGCACTGTCATATAGGATAGAGTCAACCGTTTCGGAATACCGCGCCCGATCACCAAATTTTGAAGCCAGCTTGGCCGCCGTGGCAACATAGCTTTCCGGCGGCTGCAACAGATGTCCCACCGGGTCCATGGCGTAATCCACCACTTCGCCCAACGCATCGCGCGCGGTCGACGGCCCCAGCAGCGGCAATTCAAGGTAATAACCTTCGTCAACGCCCCAGACGTGCAAGGTCTCGCCAAAGTCGGTCTTCTTGCCTGCCACACCCATGGCTGTGGCCGGATCGAAAACTCCGCCGATGCCAACCGTGGTATTGATGGCAAATCGCAGCGTGTTTTCAACGGCCTTGCCCAGCCTGAATTGAAGTATGTTGTTCACCACATCGCCCGGCAAATCAAGATTGCCGGCAAAATTCGCCACGTTTTGTTGCACCGCTCCACCGCCCGGCTTGCCAAAGGCGCGCGACAACGGCTTCAGAACATGCGTATCGGCCGCGACGTTGAACGCGTGCATCTGGCGGTTTTCCACCTCATGCGGGTCGTTCACGCCCTGCGGGGCAGGAGGCGTCGCACAACCGGCCAATGCCACTGCACCGGCAAGCCCGGCACAGATCAGGATTATTCTGCCCTTGAGGCCAGAAATTGATGGAATCGAAAGATTCATACTTCTACATTCCTGAGGGAACCCAATGCCAAGCATATCCTTTGTCTCGGGAAGGCAAGGGATAAGCCGCAAAAAGGGGCAAGACAACGGTCAAGCGTGGCAGGACGGTGACGCCGGATACATTCCGCCGATCCCAGTGCCCCGGATATGGCCGAAACAGGCAGGCATAACGGAGACCGGGGTATGGCCCAACCAGACAATCGCCGCGGCGAGGCAGAACTGCGTGCGGCACGATCAGATCAGCGCGGCCTGCTTTGGGCTGTCGGGCTGTTTTCGTTGTTCGTGAACCTGCTGTTGCTGACCGGCCCTTTGTACATGCTGCAGGTCTATGATCGTGTCCTTGGCAGCCGGTCCGAGGCGACGCTTGTCGCCCTTTCCGTGCTGGTTACCGCCCTGTTCCTGGCCATGGGCGTCCTTGATCACACCCGCGCCCGCATCATGGCCCGCATCGGCGCGAAAATTCAGGATCGGCTGGACCGTCGCGTCTTTGCCGCCGCCTTGCGCCGCCTGACGCTGCAACCGGGTGATCCCAGCGCCATCGCCGCCCAACGTGACCTTGAATCCGTTCAGCGGCTGTGGGCCTCGCCTGTCCTCATCGCGGTGTTCGACATACCGTGGACGCCCTTTTTCGTTGCCGCCATCTTTGTCTTTCACCCCATGCTGGGCTGGCTGGCCGTGGCCGGTGGGGCGTTCCTGATCGGCCTGACCCTGCTGAACCAGCGCATGACCACCGCGCCGCTGAACCGGGCCAACAACCTGAACATGACAGCCGAACGCATGTCCGATCTGATCAAGCTTGAGGCCGAGGCGGTGCAGGCGCTTGGCATGACTGGCGCGGCATTTGATCGCTGGCAAGCCGCCCGCGCCACAGCCTTGGCCGAAAGTATCGCCGTGGGCGATCTGGGCGGCAGTTTTGGCGCGGTGTCTAAGACCTTCCGCATGTTCCTGCAATCGGCCATGTTGGGCGTTGGCGCCTGGCTGGTGCTGAAGGGCGAACTTTCCGGCGGCGCCATGATTGCCGGGTCCATCCTGATGGGCCGCGCGCTGCAACCGATTGAACAGGCGGTCGGCCAGTGGTCTGTCGTCACCCGTGCGCAAGAGGCCAACGCCCGCCTGTCCGATCTGCTGACGCGCATGCCCCAAGACCCGCCCCGCACAGCGCTTCCCCGGCCCAAAGCCGTGCTGGAAGCCCAAGGCCTGTCGGTCGTCCCCCCCGGTGAGACCGCAGCCGTGCTGCGCATGGTCAGCTTTCGCCTTGAACCGGGGCAAGCCATGGGCGTGATCGGCCCGTCCGGTGCGGGCAAATCCACCCTGGCCCGCGCGCTGATCGGTGTGTGGAAACCTGCGGGCGGCAAGGTGCGGTTGGATGGTGCCACGCTTGATCAATACGATCCCGACGTTCTGGGCAGCTACATCGGCTATCTGCCACAGCGCGTTACCCTGTTCGAGGGCACGATTGCCGACAATATCGCCCGCCTGCAGCCCAATGCCGATCCTGCGATGATCGTGCAGGCCGCAAAGCGTGCCGCCGCGCATGACATGATCGTCAAGCTGCCCGATGGCTATGACACCCGGGTTGCCTCGTTGGGGGGGCGCCTGTCCGGTGGCCAGATTCAGCGTGTCGGCCTGGCCCGCGCCCTTTACGGCAACCCGGTCATTCTGGTGCTGGATGAGCCAAATTCGAACCTTGATAACGATGGAACGCTGGCGCTGAACACCGCCATACGCACCACGAAAGAGGCGGGTGGCGCGGTGTTGATCATGGCACACCGCCCCGCGGCCATTCAGGAATGCGATCTGCTTCTGGTGCTGGAAGATGGCACGCGCCGGGCCTTTGGCCCTCGTGACGCGGTGTTGCGCGAAATGGTCAAGAATCACGCCGAAATCAGCAAGCCCAACCTTGTCGGAGGCGTGCAATGACCGCTCAATCGCAAAAATGGTCGGCGCGCGGCCCAGTCATCTCTGGCCTTGTGACCCTTGCCCTGTTGATCGGTGGCTTTGGTGGCTGGAGCGTGCTGACCGACATTTCCGGCGCCATCGTTGCCCCCGGTCAGCTTGAGGTCGAGCAGAACCGCCAGATCGTCCAGCATCCCGATGGCGGCGTGGTGGCCGAAATCGCGGTGGTCGAGGCGCAGGCGGTCAAGGCCGGTGATCTGCTGATCCGGCTGGACGGCAGCCTGCTGCAATCCGAATTCGCCATCGTCGAGGGTCAACTTTTCGAAGTCCTTGCCCGCCGCTCGCGGCTGGAAGCAGAACGCGACGACAAAGATGCGCCGGTCTTTTCGGGGGAACTGGCCGAACTGGCCAAGACCCGGCCCGATGTTGCGGAACTGATCGAAGGTCAGCGTGGGTTGTTTCTGGCGCGGCGCGAAAGTCTTGCGCGTCAAAGCGAACAACTGGTGAAACGCGGTGCGCAGATCACCTCGCAAATCGAAGGCGTCGCGGCACAGGCACAGGCGTTGACCGTCCAGTTGGGCCTTATTCGGCAAGAGTTGAAAGATCAGCAAAGCCTTCTGGACAAGGGTTTGGCACAGGCCAGCCGCGTTTCGGCG
Organism: uncultured Cypionkella sp.; assembly: GCA_964497815.1. GTDB lineage: Bacteria > Pseudomonadota > Alphaproteobacteria > Rhodobacterales > Rhodobacteraceae > Cypionkella. The sequence continues at coordinate 1,042 of CAZCFC010000133.1, read as the reverse complement.
CTGCAACGTGAAGAGGCGCAACTGCTGGGCGATGTTGGCGAACTTGCCTCATCCCGCGCCCAGGCCGAAGGTCGCGCGACCGAAGTCGAACTGGAAATCTTGCGCCTTGCCGCCATGCGCCGCGAAGAAGCCAACACCCAACTGCGTGACATCGGCCCCCAAGAGCTGGAACTGGCGGAGCGTCGCCGCGCGCTGGTCGAACGCATCGCCCGGCTTGAAATCCGCGCGCCGGTGTCGGGGCTGGTGCTGGGTCTGCAAGTCACCGCCCCGCAGTCGGTTTTGCGCCCGGCCGACCCGGTGCTGTATATCATCCCGCAGGATCGCCCTTTGGTGATCACAGCGCAAATCATGCCTATTCACGTCGACGAAGTGCATGTCGGCCAAGAGGTGCGTCTGGTATTCCCGGCTTTTTCGGCACGTAGCACGCCCGATCTGGTGGGCCATGTGACGACAATTTCCGCTGATGCCCTGACCGATCAACGCAGTCAGGCTTCGTTTTATCGCGCGGAAATCGTGCTGGACGCGGGGGAAATGGCCAAGCTGACCGACCAGACCCTTCTGCCCGGCATGCCGGTTGAGGCGTTTATCCAGACCGGCGCGCGGACGCCGATGGCCTATCTGCTAAAACCCTTCACCGACTATTTCAGTCTGGCCTTCCGCGAAACCTGAAGGAACGTGCCCCCATCGGGCACCGCCACCCGATTTGAACTTGGCGCAGACCGTGATGCGCCGGAAACCAAGGAAGTGCACGGCGACGGGGGCACTTGGCTTGCCATGATGTTCGGCATCATGTCCGGGTTTGCCTGTTAAGGTCAAAAAGTGTAATAAAATCAGTGAAGGATTTGTCAGCAAGCGGCGTGCTGGGCAGGCTATCCGCTTTCTGGGGCGGTCCCGAGTGCCAAAACGCGCGGATGGACGCTCTCGGTCCGCTTCGCATCAAACTGTCGTTCGCCCAATTGCGGCCTCGGTCTTGGCTGCGGCGGTCCTTGTTCTGAAATTTCGGTTGCCCATTCAATTGCCTGCCAACCGAAATCTGTACCCC
>CAZCFC010000132.1:0-8112 GCA_964497815.1 uncultured Cypionkella sp. | reverse complement strand
TCGGCGGCGCAATATAGGTGCCGCGCGACAGGTATTCCTTGATGATGTCGTTCTGCACCGTGCCTTGCAGCGCCGCCACATCCGCGCCCTGTTCCTCGGCCACCGCGATGTAAAGTGCCAGCAGCCACGGGGCGGTGGCGTTGATGGTCATCGAGGTGTTCATCTGGTCCAGCGGGATATCCCGAAACAGCGCCCGCATGTCGCCCAGATGGTTCACTGGCACGCCCACCTTGCCCACCTCGCCGCGCGACAGTTCGTGGTCGCTGTCGTAGCCGGTTTGTGTCGGCAGATCGAACGCCACCGACAGCCCGGTTTGTCCGCGTGCAAGGTTGTTGCGATAAAGCGCGTTCGAGGCCGCAGCGGTGGAGTGGCCCGCATAGGTGCGGAACAGCCAGGGGGAATCCTTCTGCGCTTGCATCATCTGGCCTCGCGATTCATTTCAGCAACATTATTTCGTCAGGGATTAGATAGGCGACATTTTCAACCAATGTCAATCGCTGCGCCGCGGCATTTTTGGCGGCAGCTGTCCCGTCAGATGGTGGGCTTTGCCCCCGCGATCAGCGCCGTGTCCGTCACGATCCTGGCCCTGCACAGGTTTTGATCGACCAATTCGGTGGCCCGGCATCAGGGGCGCCATAAATCCGTGATTTCAAGGCGGACGTCGCAGAGGGCGCTGTGCTGCAGACGGCCAATGTGAACCTGTGCAAGGCCGACAATGGCGATGACAGCCCTGAACCGCTGCAGATTTATCCGCGGTCAACCCACAGGGTTGCGGCTGTGCGGCATGTCGGACCCGGGGGATATATGACATCGGGTGAAGCCGGTGTTTGAAATGGTCCGGGCCCCGTGCCAGTATTGGCCATGACGCAAACCGTTGCTGTTCCTTTTTGGCTGTTGCTGTTGATCCTTGCCTTTGCGGCGATCACCTTTGCATCGCATTTTCTGTTTCCCTCGGTGCGCTGGTTCTTCCGCAGGCGGATGGAGCGGGTGGTGGCGCAGCTGAACGCGCGGCTGGATCGCCCGATCGAGCCGTTCAAACTGGCGCGGCGGCAGGACATGATTGCGCGGCTGCTTTATGATCCGGCGGTGCTGGAGGCGGTGACAGAGCATGCGTCGCAAACCGGGGTGCCGGGTTCGGTCGCATTCGAAGAGGCCCGGGGATATGCGCGCGAAATTGTGCCCGCGTTTTCGGCCACCCTGTATTTCGGCGTGGCAATTCGACTGGCGCGCGGGCTAAGCCGCGCTTTGTACCGGGTTCGGATTGGCAAGATAGATGCCGCTTTGGCCCAGATTGACCCCAAGGCGACGGTGGTCTTTGTGATGAATCATCGCTCTAACATGGATTACGTGCTGATCACCTGGTTGGTGGCCAACCGGGCGCAGGTGTCCTACGCCGTCGGAGAATGGGCGCGAGTCTGGCCATTGTCGCGGCTGATCCGGGCGATGGGGGCCTATTTCATCCGGCGCGGCAGTCGCAACACGTTGTACCGTCGTGTGCTGGCGCGCTATGTGCAGATGGCGACGGCCGAAGGCACGACGCAGGCGATTTTCCCCGAGGGCGGGCTGTCCCTGAATGGCCGGGTTGGCACTGCCAGAATGGGGCTGCTCAGCTATATCGTGGCTGGCTATCAGCCGGGCGGGCGCGATGTGGTGTTTGTGCCGGTCGGTCTTGCCTATGATCGGGTGTTGGAGGACCGCATTCTGACCGATGCGGCCGTAACAGGCAGCCGGCGGTTTCGCGGCAAGCCATTGGAAATGATCAATTTCGCAGCCCGTGTGTTCTGGCGCAAGCTGCGCGGGAGGTTCAAGGGCTTTGGGACGGCGGCGGCGGGGTTTGGGGCGCCAGTTTCATTGCGCGCCTTTGTCGCGGCCTTTCCCGATGGCCCCGTCGAAACCTTGGGCGCGCATCTGATGGCCGAAATCGAGCGGGTGGTGCCGGTGCTGCCAGTGCCTTTGGTGGCGGCGGCTTTGGCCGAAAACCCGACGGACCGCGTCGAGCTGGGGCGGATTGCTGACCGGCTGCAAGAAGAGTTGGCGGCGGCGGGGGCGGTGTTGAAACTTGCCCCGGACGGTCTGGACGCGACGCTGAAGGAGGGGCTGGCCCCGTTGCTGGCGCGCGGCTTGCTGGGTGATGACCTGCGGCCCACGGCCAGGGGCCTGGTCATTTTGCCATTCTATGCAGCGTCGGTGCGGCAAAGGCTGGGGCTGGATGATCCGAACGGTGCCGCAGTGCGGCGGACATAAAATTACAAATATTGCGCCGTAACTATTGCAAAGTTGCGCAATACTCTCGTATCAATCGCCAAGGCCGCTTTTGATTCTGCGGCGCGGCATGATGCGATGGAGGCTTCGATGGCTTTGGACACGGCTTTGGCGATCACCCCCTATGACGCCCCTGTGAAAGATCTTTATGAGGTCGGCGAAATGCCGCCCCTGGGCCATGTGCCGGCCCAGATGTATGCCTGGGCGATCCGCAAAGACCGCCATGGCGAGCCGGACACCGCGATGCAGGTCGAGGTGGTGGACACCTGGAAGATCGACAGCCACGAAGTGCTGGTTCTGGTGATGGCGGCCGGTGTGAATTACAACGGCGTCTGGGCGGCTTTGGGCGTGCCGATCAGCCCGTTTGACGGCCATAAGCAGCCGCTCCATGTGGCAGGATCGGATGCGGCAGGCATCATCTGGGCCGTGGGCGACAAGGTGAAACGCTGGAAAGTCGGCGATGAGGTGGTGATCCACTGCAATCAGGACGACGGTGACGATGAAGAATGCAATGGCGGCGACCCGATGTTCTCGCCCAGCCAGCGGATCTGGGGCTATGAAACCCCAGATGGCTCTTTCGCGCAGTTTACCCGCGTGCAGGCGCAACAGCTTATGCCACGCCCGCGCCATCTGACGTGGGAAGAATCGGCCTGCTATACCCTGACGCTGGCCACCGCCTATCGCATGCTGTTCGGGCATCCGCCGCATGATTTGCAGCCGGGCCAGAATGTGCTGGTCTGGGGGGCCTCGGGGGGGCTTGGGTCTTTCGCGATCCAGTTGATCAACACGGCGGGGGCCAATGCGATTGGTGTGATCTCGGAAGAGGACAAGCGCGATTTCGTCATGGGGTTGGGGGCGAAAGGCGTCATCAATCGCAAGGATTTCAAATGCTGGGGCCAGTTGCCCACAGTGAACACGCCCGAATACAACGACTGGCTGAAAGAGGCGCGCCGCTTTGGCAAGGCGATCTGGGACATCACCGGTAAAGGTGTGAACGTTGATATGGTGTTCGAGCATCCGGGCGAAGCAACGTTTCCAGTGTCGTCACTGGTGTGCAAGAAGGGCGGCATGGTGGTGATTTGTGCCGGGACCAGCGGTTTCAATTGCACCTTCGACGTGCGCTACATGTGGATGCACCAGAAACGTTTGCAGGGAAGCCACTTTGCGCATTTGAAACAGGCTGCGGCGGCGAACAAACTGATGGTGGAACGCCGGATTGACCCGTCGATGTCCGAGGTCTTTCCCTGGGCCGAAATACCGCAAGCGCATATGCTGATGCGCACCAACAAGCACAAGCCGGGCAATATGGCGGTGCTGGTGCAGGCCCCGCGGACAGGACTGCGCACCTTTGAGGATACGCTGGACGCCAGCCTGAACCGTTGATCCAACGGAGCGGCTGCGCCGCATGGCTTTTGCCTCGCCTGCGCGCTGCGCGCTTCGGCTCAGTGCAGGGGGCGCTGCCCCCGCCTTCGGCTCCCCCGGGATATTTCCGGACAGATGAATGGCAGGTTTCATCTTGTTGAAAACACCCTCGGGGGTGAGCGCAGCGAGGGGGCGGAAAGCCCCCTTGTTCATTTCCCGCAGGTCGTTTGCAGGTACAAGTCGCGGCAGCGCCGTTTGAAGGGGCTCGATGCCCCGCGAAACGGCACCCTGTTGCGGGTTGCGGCACTGGTCCTCGGGCGGGCCATGGCATAAGGTCAGCGGATGACCGAACTTACCCCTGTCAAGCTGACGTTTTCTGAAGATCAGGCCGAAGCCTATGACCGCGTTTGCGCGGATTTGTTTGCCATGGGCATTGATCTGGACCACGGCGGCATGGGGCCGCGGCCGGAGGACAGGTCTTCGGTACTTGCGGTGATCGGCAAGGCGGGGTCGGGAAAGACCATGCTGTTGGCCAGCCTTTACAAGGCGATGGCGGCGGCGGGCGTGGATCTGGTCTCGGGCGATTATGAGCCGAAAAAGCGCAAGGATCGTCGGACTTTGGCAATTTTGGCCCCGACCAACAAGGCGGCCTCGGTGTTGCGGATGCGGGGGGTTCCGGCGACCACGATTCACCGTATCCTTTATACGCCCGTCTATGACCCGCAGTATGAGAAAATTGCGGAATGGTTGACGGGGCAGGGCCCGCGCCCAGCGGTCGAGGGATTGACCGAATTGGCGCTGGACCGGGCACATGCGTTTTACCAGCAGGTGCCGTCCATCCCCGGTGCTCTGGCCGCTGCGGGGCTGCGTGGCAGTGATTTCATCAAGGGCTGGAAGCGGCGCGAAGAGCCGCTGGACGTAGGTTTTGTGGACGAGTCCTCGATGCTGGATGAGCGGCAGTTTGATGATCTGCGCGAGATCTTTCCGACCCTTGTGCTGTTTGGCGATCCGGCCCAGTTGGCCCCGGTCGGCCTTTCCGGCGAGATGGTGTTTGATCGTCTGGGCGAGGGGCGGCGGCTGATCTTGTCGCGCATTCACAGGCAGGCGCAGGACAATCCCATATTGGATCTGGCGCATGCACTGGGGGATCCGAATCTGGGATTTGAAGAGTTCGAGCGGATGGTCGAAGCCGCATCGAAAAAGGATGACCGCGTGGTTTGGGCCGAGCGGGTGGATGCCGACCTTATGGCGCGCAGTCCGGTTCTGGTCTGGCGCAACGCCACGCGGATCCGTCTGATTACGGCCTTTCGGGCGGCGCAGGGTGCGCCTGCCGATATGTTGTTGCCCGGTGAGCCGTTGATTTGCGATGGTATCGAACTGCCACTGAAGCACCGCAAGAAGCGCATTGACCTTGAGGCGCGCGGCCTGATCAAGGGCGCGCAGGTGATCTATCTGGGGCGTGGCAGTCGTGAAGGCTTTGCCAAGCTGCATGTGGTGGGGGCTGAGGATCCGCAGGTCTCAGCCGCGTCGATCATCAAGATCGAGCGCCCGGATGAGGAAGAACCGCTGATCGCCACGGCGGCCACCATGGGCGCGGCTTTCTTGCACGGGGCGGCGGTGACGATCCATAAAGCACAAGGCAGTCAATGGGATACGGTGCAGGTCTTTGCACCGGATCTTTACGCAGCCGCCAAGGCGGGCCGGTCCGAGGCCGGGGTGCCATTGTGGAAGCGCTTGGCCTATGTGGCGATCACACGGGCGCAATCGCGGCTGATGTGGGTGGTGCGCAACCGTCTTGCCTTGCCGAAAGCCGCCTTGACGGTGGATGATCTGCGCGTGCCTGCCGCCCCCTTGACCCTGACCGCGCCGGATGACGGGGGCTAAGGCTTTCCCTTTGCCTGGCGTTTGGCTAGGCTGCCCAAAACAGATGAGGCCCCGATGATCTGCGTTTTCGTCCAGTTCCGCTGCACCCCCGGCAAGACCTACGAGGTTGCCACGGCGATTTATGACCGCGAGGTGGTCAGCGAGTTGTATTCGACCTCTGGCGAATATGATCTGATTGCGAAGATCTACATCCCCGATGGGGAAGATGTGGGGCATTACCTGTCGGAAAGGCTGTTCGACATTCCGGGCATCGTGCGGACCTTGACGACAATGACCTTCAAGGCGTTCTAGGCGCGCGACGGCTTAGCCGCGTCTGGCGGCGTCGATGGCGGCAACGTCGATCTTGCTCATGTTCATCATCGCCTCGAACGCGCGTTTCGCCTCTGATCCGCCTGCTGCCATCGCTTCGGTCAGGGTGCGTGGCGTGATTTGCCACGACAGGCCCCATCTGTCCTTGCACCAGCCACAGGCGCTTGGTTGTCCGCCGTTGTCGATGATGGCGTTCCAAAGGCGGTCGGTTTCGGCCTGATCCTCGGTTTCGATCTGGAACGAGAAGGCTTCGCTTTGCGGAAAGATCGGGCCGCCATTCAGGCCAAGGCAGGGGATGCCCGCGACGGTGAACGCGACGGTCAGCACCTGGCCCGCCTTGCCGCCCGGAAAGTCCGAGGGTGCGCGACTGATGTGGCCGACATGGCTGTCTGGGAAGGTGGCCGCATAGAACCGGGCGGCGGCCTCGGCGTCATGATCGTACCAAAGGCAAACGGTGTTCTTTGGCATGGCAGCCCCCCTTTTCAGGGCATTCTAGCGCAAAATTGGCGGGCCGTCATGGCTGGCGGCAGAGACGAAGGCGGCAATCTTGGCCGCATCCTTCACGCCGGGGGCGGATTCCACTCCTGACGAAACATCGACTTGCCGCGCGTTGGTCAGCCGGATCGCTTCGGCCACATTGGCGGGTGTCAGGCCGCCCGCCAGCATCCACGGGCGCAGCCAGCGCCGTTGCGCGACCAGACGCCAGTCAAAGCTTAACCCATTGCCGCCGGGCAAGGCCGCATTCTTTGGTGGTTTGGCATCGACCAGTATCTGGTCGGCAACCAGTGAATAATCAAACACCGCCGCAAGATCGCCTTCATCCGCAACACCCACGGCCTTCATCACCGGCAAGCCATAGCGGGTGCGGATTTCGGCCACGCGTTCGGGGGTTTCGTGGCCGTGCAATTGCAGCATGTCCAGCGGCATGGCCTCGGTGATGGCGTCCAGCGCCGCGTTGTCGGCATCGACGACCAGCGCCACCTTGGCCAGACCGACAGGAGCCGCCAAAGCCAGCTCACGCGCCTCGGGCAGGGTCAGGTGGCGGGGAGATTTGGGGAAAAACACAAAGCCCGCATAGGCCGCACCGCTGCGTGCGACAGCTTCGACATCGGCCAGTGTGCGCAGGCCGCAGATTTTTACGCGGATATCAGGCATGTCATCGGGCTTTCGGCTTGTCCAGAAGGGCCAGAATGTCATCCTGCGGCAAAGAAGTGGCGTCCTTCATCGTGGCCAATTCGCGTTCAAGCCGGGACACTTCGCGGGTCTTGGTGCTGGCCAGAACGCGGTGCTTGTGTTCGCGGAACCATTCCCAGACAAAGCCGATCAGCAGTCCCGCCACGATGCTGGCGAATATGATCAGGAACAACGGCAATTCGATTTGCCAGTTCGCACCCAGAAAGGCAGCAAGATCCTCGGGCAGTGCCTTGACCTGCACCGTCGGGCGGTTTGCCAAGGCTACGGTCAGCAGGCACAGGCCAAGCAAGACCAAAAACAGATAGCGCAGGAAACGGATCATGGGGCCGCCTTTTGGGGGTTACTACCCCTATATCGGGGCAGATGCGGCGCGGTTCAAGCGGTGGTTACTTGCCGTTCAGCCGATCGCGCAGAAGCTTGCCGGTTTTGAAGAACGGCACCTTCTTGTCATCCACTGCAACGGCTTCACCGGTACGGGGGTTGCGGCCAACACGGGCTTCGCGGGACTTGACCGAAAAGGCACCAAATCCGCGCAGTTCGACCCGGTCACCCTTGGCCAATGCGTCGATGATCTCTTCGAACACGGTGTTCACGATACGCTCAACATGGCGCTGAGTCAGATGCGGATTTTCATCCGCAATTTTTTGGATCAGTTCAGACCGGATCATCCGCGATATCCCCCTTGTGGTGCCCCGCCCCGGTTCCGGGATTCTGAGGTGGCCACGCTGTTGTCCCTTGGACTATAGGCATAATTTGGCACGGCACAAACAAAAATGCAGGCTAACCCCGCCAAAGCAAAGGGCCCCGCAGTGATGCGGGGCCCAAAGTGTTGCCGCTAACGGCTGGATCAGTTGCGGTCGGCCTTCAGGGCCGCGCCAAGGATGTCGCCAAGCGAGGCGCCCGAATCGGACGAGCCGTACTGTTCCACGGCTTCTTTCTCTTCGGCGATCTCACGTGCCTTGATCGACAGGCCCATGCGACGGGTCTTGGGATCAATGTTGGTGACGCGCACGTCGATCTTGTCGCCGACGTTGAAACGCTCGGGGCGCTGGTCGGCGCGGTCGCGCGACAGGTCCGAACGGCGGATGAACGACTTGGCGC
>CAZCFC010000131.1:0-8113 GCA_964497815.1 uncultured Cypionkella sp. | reverse complement strand
AACACCAAAGCGCCGGGGCGGTCGTGCCGCGCGGGTGCCGTACAATATCTAGCGGTTCGCGCCCTGAAATCTCGGAATATCCCGTGATCCGTTCGGCCGGTACCCGTTCAGTCGGTATCCGTTCAGTCGGTACCCGTTCAGTCGGTACACGTGCGGTGGGGATGTGCCACAGGGACTGTGCTGTTCTGGCCGTCGCCTGAACGGGTGGCGGATCCGGGCGGCCATCTGTCTGGCCGCCCCCATCCTTCTGGTCAGACCTTATCGCAGGCTTGCAGCCTCGGCGGCCAGTTTGGTGATTGCCGCCCAATCGCCGCGTGCCATTGCGTCCTTGGGCGCAACCCAAGAGCCCCCTACACAAAGGATATTCTTCAAGCCCAGATATTCATGGGCATTTTTCAGGCTGATGCCGCCGGTGGGGCAGAACGACACCTGCGGAATCGGGGAGCCGATGGATTTCAGGTAGGGCGCGCCGCCGGCCTGTTCGGCGGGAAAGAACTTTTGCACGGTATAGCCCTTTTCCAGCAAGGCCATGATCTCGGACGCGGTGGCGGCCCCCGGCAGCAGCGGCAGGTCATATTCGGCGCAGGCATCCAGCAGCCGGTCGGTGGCACCCGGTGACACGCCGAATGTTGCGCCCGCCGCCTTGGCCGCCTTCACATCCGCAGGCGTCAGCAACGTCCCCGCCCCAACGACACCGCCCGGAACTTCGGCCATGGCCCGGATCGCATCCAGCGCGCAGGGGGTGCGCAGGGTGACCTCCAGCGCGGGCAGACCGCCCTTCACCAGCGCCTCGGCCAAGGGCCTGGCATGGGCCAGATCGTCGATCACCAGCACGGGGACGACGCAGGCCAGACGGCAGATTTCGGCGGCTCGGCGGGATTGCTCAGCGGGGGTCATTCGTGTCTCCTGTGCCCTTCGGCGGGGCGGGTTGAAGGAAAGGGCCTCCGGCGGGGATATTTTTCCCAGTATGAAAGGGCAAGGGGGGGCACCGCAATATCGCGTCGGGTGCCGCCACCTTGGGCCGAATGCCCGAAGGCAGGGGGCGTTCACGCCGGACGGGCATCGGCGTCGCCGCCTGTCCCGTACCAGATCTCTGGCCCTGCAAACCTTTCATACTGGTTGAAATATCCCCACCGCAGGCAAAATCTCAGATCACGACGGCGGCACCGGTTTCCGAGGTGCCCACCATGCGGCGGAAGGACTCGAACATCTCGCGGCCCATGCCGTGACTGTTGGCCGACAGATCGGCCACCACGGGTTCGCGGGCATCGAAATCGGCGGCCAGCACCGACAGCGTGCCCGCAACCGCGTCCAGCCGCACCACGTCGCCGTCGCGCAGACGTGCCAGCGGGCCGCCCTTGGCCGCCTCGGGCGACACATGAATCGCGGCAGGCACCTTGCCCGACGCGCCAGACATGCGACCGTCGGTGACAAGCGCCATCTTCAATCCGCGATCCTGCAACACCGTCAGCATCGGCGTCAACGAGTGCAGTTCCGGCATGCCATTGGCCGAAGGCCCTTGAAAACGCACGACAACCACGGTGTCGCCGGTGAATTCATTGGCCTTGAATGCGGCCTTCACGTCGTTCTGATCGTGGAAAATCCGGCAGGGTGCCTCGATCAGATGACGCTCGGGTGCCACGGCGGACACCTTGATCACGCCGCGGCCCAGATTGCCTGACAACTGCCGCAAACCGCCCGTCGCCGCAAAGGGATCGGCGGCGGGGCGCAGGATCTTGTCGTTCAGGGTTTGTGTCGGCCCCGCTTCGAACACCAACCGCCCATCGCGCAGCTTGGGTTCGTTGCGATAGGCCTGAAGCCCTTCGCCGCTGATGGTTTTGGCGTCGGCATGCAGAAGGCCTGCGTCCAGCAACTGACCGATCATATAAGACAGCCCGCCCGCCGCGTGGAAATGGTTCACATCGGCCAGCCCGTTCGGATAGACCTTTGCCATCAGCGGGACGGCCTGCGAAATTTCGTCGAAATCGGCCAGATCAAGCAACACACCCGAGGCCCGCGCCATGGCCGGCAGGTGCAGCACAAGGTTTGTCGACCCGCCCGTCGCCATCAGCCCGACCAGACCGTTGACATAGGCGCGCTCGTCCAGAATCTCGCCTGCCGGACGGAAATCATTGCCCAAACCGGTCATGGCCGCGGCACGTTCGACCGCCGCCGTGGTCAGCGCGTCGCGCAGGGGCGTTTCGGGGTTCACGAACGACGCGCCGGGCAGGTGCAGGCCCATGAACTCCATCAGCATCTGGTTGGTGTTGGCGGTGCCGTAGAAGGTGCAGGTGCCGACGCCGTGATAGCTGGCCATTTCCGCAGCCATCAGCGCCTCACGCCCGACCTGACCTTGGGCGAAGGCATTGCGGACCCTGGACTTTTCATCGTTGGGCAGGCCCGAGGTCATCGGTCCGGCAGGCACGAACACCGCCGGAATATGGCCAAAGCTTGCCGCCGCCATGATCAGGCCGGGCACGATCTTGTCGCAGACGCCCAGAAACAGTGCCGCGTCAAACACGTTGTGCGACAGCGCCACCCCCGCCGCCAGCGCGATCACATCGCGCGAAAACAGCGACAGTTCCATCCCCGGCTGACCCTGGGTCACGCCGTCGCACATTGCAGGCACGCCGCCCGCGACCTGCACCGTGGCCCCCACGCGGGCGGCAGCGGCGCGGATCAGGTCGGGGTAATGTTCGAACGGTTTGTGCGCCGACAGCATGTCGTTGTAGGCGGTGACGATCCCAAGGTTCGGCAACCGCGCGGCCACCAGCGCCTCTTTGTCCGCCCCCATCGCCGCATAGGCATGGGCCTGATTGCCGCAAGACAGATGCGCCCGCGCCGGGCCAGCGGTGGCCGCCCGACCCATCCGCGCCAGATATTGGCCCCGGGCGGCGTGCGAGCGTTCGCGGATACGGTCAGTCACGCGGTCAATGATCGGATGAAGCGGCATAGGGCACCCTTGAAAATCAGTGTTGCGCAGATTTTAGCAGATATTGTTAGCGCTAACAACCTGCGTTTCAAAGCCAAAACATGTTTTCTGTGCGGGTATTCTGAGGCCTTCGCGGCCGCCGTCAAGAAAAAATCCCGGCCAAGGCTGCCTTGGCAATTCCCCCAAAGCACCTCTGATTTGCGACAGATTTGACCAAATGCTGCCACGATTGGGGGTCACTTCTGCTGTCAAGCCCCGGGGGGGCAAGCAAGGATAATGACATGAAACTGGTCCATTCCATTCCCGCCTTGATCCTGGCCTTTGGCCTGGCCGCCTGCGTGCAGCCAGAAACCGCCAGCCGGAACATGACCGCCACCATGAACGCGGCCACTGCCATGCCCGGCATGGTTGCCCCGGTGGTGCAGCCTGGCGGGCAGGTGGTGATGCATGCCCAGTATGATGTGCAGGCCGTGAACGTGTCTGTCCCGCGCAATCTCAAGGCGTCCGAAGCAAACAGTTTCCACCCCAGTGCCGATATTGTCTGGCGTGGCGAGCTGCCTGGCGATCGTCACGCGCAGGTTCTGGCCATCTTCAACGAAGCCATGGGCCGTGGCACCGCCGCCATGCATTCGGGCCCGCAGGTGGTGGTTGATATTGAAGTTGTCCGCTTTCACTGCCTGACCGAAAAGACCCGCTTTACCGTCGGGGGGGTGCATTCCATGCAGTTCACGATGACGGTGCGGGATGCGGTCAGTGGGGCAATCCTGCAAGGCCCGCGTCTGGTGGTGGCCGATGTCAAAGCCGCAGGTGGTGCCCGTGCGATTGCCGAAGATGCCGCAGGCCGCACGCAGCGTGTGGTTGTGGTCGAACGTCTGACCGAAGTGATCCGCCGCGAATTGTCGGCCCCGATGGTGGCCGTACCCGAAGGTATGCAGGTGTCGCGCTTTGATGGTTCGTCCATCGCGCTGGCCTCGACGATCATTCAGTGATCGCGGCTCTTTCCTAAAACCTGCGAACACTCTATGGGAGGGGGCATCATGACCTCTCCCATTTCCCATTCCCCCGATGAGCAGGCTGCGGATGCAGTCACCCGCAACCATCCCGTCGTGCGGCTGAAGCCCAAGGCCGAGGCGCGCGCCATCCGCCATGGCTTTCCGTGGATCTATGCGGACGAACTGGTGACAGACCGGCGCACCGGCAATCTGGCCCCCGGTGCCTTGGCGATTCTGGTCGATGGCGACCGGCGCGATCTGGGTCTGGTGACGGTCAACACGAAATCCAAGATCATCGCCCGCATGCTGGACCGCAATCCCGATGCGGTCATTGATCAGTCGTGGTTTGAGGCGCGTTTGTCCCGTGCACTGGCACTGCGGTCGCGGCTGTATGACGCCCCGTTCTACCGTCTGGTTCATGCCGAGGCCGATGGCCTGCCGGGTATCGTGATCGACCGCTTTGGCGATGTGGCGGTGGTGCAGCCGAATGCGGCCTGGGCCGAAGATCACCTTGCCCCCTTGGTCGCGGCGTTGCAGGCGGTCACGGGCGTAACCACCGTGGTGAAAAACGCCACCGGCCGGTCGCGCGGGCTTGAAGGTCTGAACGAGGAAACCGTGGTTCTGACCGGGGCGGTGACGGCCCCGGTGCAGGTGCCGATGAACGGTGCCACCTATCTGGCCGATGTGACCGGCGGGCAGAAAACCGGCCTGTTCTTTGATCAGCGCCCGAACCACGCCTTCGCCGCCCGTCTGGCGCAGGGTGCGCGGGTGCTTGACATGTTCGCCCATGTCGGTGGCTTTGGTCTGGCCGCGCTGGCGGGCGGTGCGGTTTCGGCGCTTGCGGTTGATGCCTCTGCTGCCGCCTTGGCGCTGGCGGGGCAGGGCGCGCAGGCGGCCGGAGTGGCCGACCGTTTTGCCACCCGTCAGGGCGATGCCTTTGACGTGCTTGAGTCTTTGGGTGCCGAGGCAGCGCAGTTCGATCTGGTCATCTGCGACCCGCCGGCCTTTGCCCCCGCCAAACCGGCACTGGAGGCGGGCCTGCGTGCCTATGAACGCGTGGCCCGTCTGGCGGCACCTCTGGTTGCGCCCGGCGGCTATCTGGTCTTGTGTTCCTGCAGCCATGCCGCTGATCTGCAAGCCTTCCGCAACGCCTGCGCGCGCGGCATTGGCCGGGGCGGGCGTCGGGGGCAGTTGCTGCACACCGGCTTTGCCGGTCCGGATCATCCGATGCTGCCGCAACTGGCAGAAAGCGCCTATCTCAAGGCGCTGTTCTTCCGCCTGGATGGCTGATGAAGGCGGTTCTGGACGCTTGCGTGCTGTATCCCACCGTCCTGCGCGAAATCCTGTCGGGCGTCGCGGCACAGGGTCTGTACGAGCCGCTGTGGTCTGACCGCATCCTGCGCGAATGGACACGGGCCACGGCGAAACTTGGCCCGCTTGCCCAGGCACAGGCCGAGGCAGAGGCCGCCTTGTTCCGCGCAGCCTTCCCGCGCGGTCAGGTCCGCGAACAGACGACGATCGAATCGCGCCTGCTGTTGCCCGACCCCAATGACGTGCATGTGCTGGCGGTGGCCATCGCAGGCCATGCCGATTGCATCGTCACCTTCAACGCGCAGGATTTCCCCCGCCATGTGCTGGCGGAAGAGGGGATAGAGCGCCGCGATCCGGATGGGCTGCTGTGGCAGTTGTGGTCGTTCCGGCCGTCAGAGGTGGCCGAAGTGGTGATGCAGGTTCATGCCGTGGCCGAACGCATGGCAGGCGAACCGATTCCCCTGCGCAAGTTGCTCAAACGGGCGCAGCTGCCAAAACTGGGCAAGGCGATGGCTGTGGCGGGGTGACCCTTGCCCTAGCGCCACCGCGCCGTCATTGCCTCAATCGCGGCAATCCGGTCATCGGTTTTCGGATGACTTAACAGCCAGGCGGGCGTGCCTGTCCCCGGCGACCGGGTCAGCCCCGACAGCTTGCGAAACAGCGAAATCTGCGGCGCTGTGCCGATCCCGGCTTTTTCCAGCAAGGCCGAGGCATAGGCGTCGGCCTCAAACTCATCGCGGCGCGACATCCGCGCCATCAGCGCGCCAGAAATCAGATTGGCGATCCACACCCCCAAAATCGGGATAAAGCGGTTCAACAGTGCCGACAGCATCACGAACACCGCATTTTGTCCTGTAAAATCAATCATGCGCCGTCGGGTGTGGCCCAGGGCCACATGACCCAGTTCATGTGCGATCACGCTGGCCAGCTCTTCCGCAGTCACCTCGCCGCGCGCCTTGCGGTTCAGGAAACCCCGCGTCAGGAATATCCGACCATCCGGTGCCGCCAACCCGTTCACGGCGTCAATTTCAAACACATGCACCCTGATCGCGGGAATATCCAGCGCCAGCGCCATCCGGTCGGCCAGCCGGGTGACCGCAGGATCGGTCAGCGGCGTACTTTGCTGGTCCAGCATCTTCTTGGTGCGCCAGACCGAAAAGCGCATCATCAGAAAGGCATAAGCCACGGCCAGCAGGATCGGGGTCAGTTTCAACATAACCCCAATATGGGGCCTGCGCGCCGCGCCGCAAGCCTAGCTTGTGCTGGCTTTTTGCGCCTTCAACGCATGGCGCACCCAAAGGCCCAGAATGACCACCGCAGCCCCGCCCGCCAGCAGGCCCAGCACCGACCCAAGCATGTCGCTTGCCGCTTCGATATTGCCCGCAAAGGCGTATCCCATGCCAACGTAAAGCCCGGCCCAAACCACCTCGCCCGCCACACCCGCCGCTGTGAACCGATGCCAGCCATAGCCAGAGGACCCGGTGACAAGGTTGACCCAAGGCCCCAGAGGACTGAACAGCCAGCGCGTCAGAAACACCGCAACCACACCCTTTTTGTTCAGCATTACCAACGCCTTGTCCAACATCTTGTCGCGTGCGGGGTCTCGCCGCACCCGGTTCAGCAAGGGCGCGCCAACCTTGCGCCCGGCCCAGAACCCCACCTGATCCCCCGCAATGCCGCCACCTGCCGCCGCCGCCACGGTACTGGCCAAAGCCAGATCGCCCGCCGCCACAAATCCCCCTGCTGTCATCATCAGGATCGAGGCCGGAAAGGGCAGGGCAAGGCAGGACAGGAAGGTCGTCGCCGCCAACAGCCACAGCCCATACTGTGGCACCAATGCCAAAAGCCAATCGGTCATTTCTGCATTGGCTCCCGCTGGCGCAGCCGCAGGATCGCGCGTTCCACCGCGTCAATCACGGTTTCCACCGGCACCCCCCGATCAGCGGCAATCTCGGACAGCGGTTGCGGATGACCCTTGACTTTGGGCAGGGGCAGGCCCGCCACCTCATCAATCTCGCGCGCATCAAGATCCCAGGACCGCGCCACATAGCCCACCGTCATCCAGCCCTGAACCGTCTGTTCATGATGCGCGGGGTCGGCCCAGTAGACCAGTTTCGACACAAAGCGCACACCGAAAAACAGCGTGACCGCACAGGCCAGAAGGAAAGAGGATACCAGATATGGACGCGCGCGCCAAAGCTGAAGCACTATCGTAACTCCTTGATTCCGCGTGATATGCCGTCAAGCGTCATCGGAACCATGCGGCCGGAAAAGATCGTCTCTACCAACCGGATCGACGGCGTATAGCCCCAATGCCGCTCTGGCACCGGATTGATCCACAGATGGTTCGGCCACTGCGCTTGGGCGCGCTGCAGCCAGACCTGACCCGACTCGGGGTTCCAATGTTCATTTGCCCCGCCGGGCTGTGTGATTTCATAGGGGCTCATCGCGGCGTCGCCCACGAAAATGCATTTGTAATCCGCGCCATAGGTCCGCAGTACCTCGGCCGTCGGGGTTTGCGCATCCCAGCGCCGGGCGTTGTCGCGCCACACGCCTTCATACAGGCAGTTGTGGAAATAGAACGGCACCAGATGCTTGAATTCGGCGCGCGCGGCGCTGAACAGCTCTTCCATCACCTTGACATAGGGGTCCATCGAGCCGCCAATATCGAAGAAGATCAGCACCTTGACCGCATTGCGCCGCTCTGGCCTGGTTTGCACGTCCAGCCAGCCCTGTTCGGCAGTGGCCCGGATGGTGCCGTCCAGATCCAGCTCATCCGCCGCGCCATCCCGCGCCCATTTGCGCAACCGACGCAGGGCAATCTTGATGTTGCGGGTGCCCAGTTCCGCGCGGTCGTCCAGATTGCGGAATTCGCGCT
>CAZCFC010000130.1:0-8143 GCA_964497815.1 uncultured Cypionkella sp. | reverse complement strand
CGACGATTTTCTTCGCGCCCGCGTGATCGAACTCGATGTCCAGCTTGTCGCCTTCAATACCCACCACCTCGCCATAGCCGAATTTCTGGTGGAAGACGCGGTCGCCAATGACAAAGGACGACACCGCCTGTGCATCAATAGTCACGTTGCGCGCCTCACGCGGTTGCGCGACCGGACGCTGCGCCGTGCGGTCCTGCATCCGCTTCCAGCCCGGCGAGTTGTAAACATCGGCCTTGACCGCCCGATCCTCAAGCGCCGCACCAAACTGCGGGGCCGCAGCACCGTACCCCCCCCCATAAAGGCCGGGCGGCGTCAGCACTTCGACATGCTTTTCAGGCAATTCGTCAATAAAGCGGCTGGGCAACTGGCTTTGCCATTGCCCGTAAACGCGCCGATTCGAGGCAAAGGAAATCGTACACAATTCCTCGGCCCTCGTGATGCCGACATAGGCCAGACGGCGCTCTTCCTCCAGGCCCTTCTTGCCGCTTTCGTCCATGCTGCGCTGACTGGGAAACAGCCCATCCTCCCATCCGGGCAGGAACACCACCGGGAATTCAAGGCCCTTGGCCGCGTGCAGCGTCATGATCGACACTTTTTCCACCGATTCCTCGGTGTCGTTTTCCATGATCAGGCTGACGTGTTCCAAAAAGCCCTGCAGGCTGTCGAATTGCTCCAACGCCTTGACCAGTTCCTTCAGGTTTTCCAGACGCCCCGGTGCCTCGGGCGTCTTGTCGTTCTGCCACATCGAGATATAGCCGGATTCCTCAAGAATCACTTCGGCCAGCCGCACATGGCTATCGCTATGAAATGGCGGGGTTTCCGGCTGCATCGGCTCAATCAGCGTATCGGTGGGCAAATCCGGCCGCGCGCCCAGAACCGCCGCGTGCCAGCGATCCACCCCGTCGACAAACAGGCGCAACTGCGCCGCCCCCTTGCCGCCGATGCCCCCCTGCGCCAACAGGCCGCGCGCGCCATCCAGCAGGGGCAACCCCAGCCCGCGCGCCGCGATCTGGATGCTTTGCACCGCCTTGTCACCAAGCCCACGCTTGGGCAGGTTCACCACCCGCTCGAACGCAAGATCATCATCCGGCGACACCGCCAGCCGGAAGTAGGCCATGGCATCGCGGATTTCCTGCCGCTCATAGAACCGCGGGCCACCGATGACGCGGTAGGGCAGACCGATGGTCAGGAACCGGTCTTCAAACGCCCGCATCTGGTGGCTGGCGCGGACCAGAATGGCCACAGAGTTCAATGACACAGGTTCAATCCCGCGCCGCCCCTTTTGCGCAGCCTCAATCTCTTCACCGATCCAGCGCGCCTCTTCCTCGCCGTCCCAATGTCCGATCAGCCGCACCTTTTCGCCCGGCTCACCTGCGGTCCACAGGGTCTTGCCCAGACGGTCCGAATTTGCCGCGATGATGCCCGAGGCGGCAGCCAGAATATGCGCAGTTGACCGATAGTTCTGCTCCAGCCGCACCACCTTGGCACCCGGAAAATCCTTTTCGAACCGCAGGATATTGCCCACCTCGGCCCCACGCCAGCCGTAGATCGACTGGTCGTCATCCCCCACGCAGCAGATGTTGCGATGGCTTTGCGCCAGCAGCCGCAGCCACAGATATTGCGCGACGTTGGTGTCCTGATATTCGTCTACCAACAGGTATTTGAACCAGCGTTGATATTGTTCCAGCACGTCGGGATGGGTCTGAAAGATCACCACACAATGCAGCAACACGTCACCAAAATCGGTGGCGTTCAGGGTCGTCAGGCGGTGCTGGTACTGCTCATACAGTTCCGTGCCACGGTTGTTATACGCCGAAGCCTCGGACGAGGGCACCCGATCCGGCGTCATCGCGCGGTTCTTCCAGCTGTCGATCATGCTGGCCAACATCCGTGCGGGCCAGCGTTTTTCATCAATATTCGCCGCCGAAATCAGTTGTTTCAGCAGCCGCAACTGATCATCGGTGTCCAGAATGGTAAAGTTGGACCGCAACCCTACCAATTCCGCATGCCGCCGCAGGATTTTCACCGACAGCGAGTGAAAGGTGCCCATCCACGGCATGCCTTCGGCCACCGGGCCCAGCAGTCGGCCCACCCTTTCTTTCATCTCACGCGCGGCCTTGTTGGTGAAGGTCACCGACAAGATCTCATTCGGGCGCGCCTTGCCCATGTTCAGCAAATGCACAATGCGTGAGGTCAGCGCCTTGGTTTTGCCCGTCCCTGCCCCGGCCAGCATCAGAACCGGGCCATCCAACGCCTCGACTGCCGCGCGTTGGGCCGGGTTCAGATCGTCCAGATAAGGCGCAGGACCACCCCCCCGCGCGCCCAAAGCGCGTTGCGACAAGGGAACGGCGGCCTCGAAGGCATCGGTGTCATCATAGGTGCTCATACTGGCAATCTAGCGGGGTTTCCGGGCAAGATAAAGAATTGTTCCCGCAATGTTCGCCAATTTTCCTGCCGCGCCACAGTCCCCCAATGCGCAGCGCGATACAGCCAGAGCGGGAATTTTCCGTGAATACTCTTGAAACTTGTGCCATATTCGTCCGAATCGACTGAATTAAAAAATGGTTCAGTGACAAGTGTTTACCCGGTAGAAGGTGATTTTGAATGGTCCGGCCTACTGATCCTCGCTATGCTGCGCAGTGGCATTTTGGCCTTTTGGGAAACATTGAACGCGTTTGGGACGAATATACCGGCGCCGGCGTTACAGTGGGCGTGTTCGACAATGGCATTCAATACACGCACCCCGATCTGAACGACAATTACAACCCGGCCCTGCATTTCACCCATGAGGGAATCGTCTACGATCCGATGCCGATCACCCTGACCGGCCCCTATCAGGACGCCCATGGCACCTCTGTCGCGGGCATCATCGCGGGCGAGGCGAAAAACGGCATCGGCGGCGCAGGCGTGGCTTGGACTGCCCGGATCACCGGCGTCAATCTGCTGTCCGACCCGCGACTGGGGACGGACGACATGATCCCGGTCGTGCTGCGTCATGCAGCGGCCTTTGACATCATGTCGAACTCTTGGGCCTACAATCCATATTACGAAGATTTTCAGAACCTGGCAGATCCCGACGCCTATCAGCACAGCCTGATTGACGCCTTCAGCGATGTGGCGGCGCAGGGGCGCGATGGCCTGGGCACCATCATCGTTCAGGCGGCGGGCAATGAGGCCCTGAACGCCAGTGGCGACGGGCTGAACAATTCGCGCCATATCGTCAGTGTCGCGGCGCTGTATTCCAACGGCAGCATTGCGGATTATTCGAACTTTGGCCCCAACATACTGGTATCGGCGGGGGCCGCACAGGTGACGACCGACCTGATGGGCGTCAACGGCTATAACAGCCGTGCGGGCGCAGCCGGGGATTACTCTGCAACATTTGGTGGCACCTCGGCGGCGACCCCGGTGGTGTCGGGCGTGGTCGCCTTGATGTTGCAGGCCAATCCCGATCTGGGCTGGCGCGATGTAAAGGAAATCCTGGCCACATCGGCCAAAATGACCGGGTCGATTGTGACCGGGCAGAATGGCTACGAAAAAGGCGCGCTGCACATCCAGAGGGTCAACGAAGCGGTGGGCGATGTCGTGCAGCGGTCAGGCGATACCTGGAACGACGGCGGGCGCTTTCATTCGGAAACCTACGGCTTTGGCCGCGTGGATGCCTTTGCCGCCGTGCGTCTGGCGGAAATCTGGGGGCTGACGCATGACACCGCGCAAACTTCGGCCAATGAACTGCACGAAACATATGCGGATGTAACGCCGGACACGCTTGTAGCCAACCACTGGGGCGACGTTCGGTGGTTGAACGAAAGCTTCACCGTCACCACACCGATGACCATTGAGTATCTGTCGGTTACAGTCGATTTCTCTTATGGCAACAGCTGGACCAGCAACGAGGGTCTGTCGATCTGGCTGGAAAGCCCGACATTTACACAGTTTTATCTTTATGACGGGCGAACGCCGTCCAATGTCTACGATCTGGGCCTGACCGGTGGTCTGACCTGGACCTTTGGCTTCATGCTGGGCATGGGTCTGGATGCGGCAGGCACCTGGACGCTGCACGTCACCGACAGCGGCACCAAACCGGCGGGTCATGTCGGCACACTGAACAGCTTTAGCGTCGATTTCTATGGTGCGCCCAAAGATGTGGACGACACCCACTATGTCACGCAGGATTTCCTGCTGGCGCACCGGATTGACGGCACCGTGCTGCGCGACAAGATCATCGACGACACCAACGGCGGCACCGACTGGCTGAACATGGCGATGCTGTCGGGCAGTGTGGTGGCCTCGCTGGTCGGTGGGGCGAAATTCTGGGTCAACCGCGTGGTCTGGGGCAGCATGGCCGCCAGCGCGCCGATTGAAAACATGGTGACAGGCGATGGCAATGACAGCCTGACCGGCAACGCCGGGGCCAATGAAATCCACGCCATGCGCGGCAATGACAGTGTGCTGGGCGGCGGCGGCGATGACCGGCTTTATGGCGGCGCGGGCATTGACAGGCTGCTGGGGGAGACTGGCGACGACCGGCTGGAGGGCGGCGACGGGGCCGACAATCTGGGCGGCGGCGCGGGCAAAGACCGGCTGCATGGCGGCAACGGCGCCGACAAGTTGTACGGCAATGCCGATGACGACGTGCTGTATGGCGAGGCCGGCAACGATCAGATCTTCGGCGGTCTGGGTCATGATCTGGTTTATGGTGGCATCGGCAATGATACGATTTCCGAGGCGACAGGCGACGGCAACGACGTTGTGCGGGCGGGCGAAGGGCGCGACCTGGTGACACTGGGCAGCGGCGATGACCGCTTTGACGATGAGCTTCAGACAGGCCTTGCCGGTTCTGACACCGTTTTTGGCGGAACTGGCAACGACACGCTGGCAGGCGGCGGCGGCAATGACAGCCTGCTGGGCGACGCGGGCGCTGACATCATCAGCGGCGGGGTCGGCAATGATGTGCTGATCGGCGGCGCGGGTCTGGACACGATCAACGGTGGCCTCGGCAATGACGTGCTGACGGGCGGTCTGGATGCCGACACCTTCGTATTCACCGCAGGCAGCGGTGCCGACCGCGTTGCCGACTTTCGCGACAACATCGACACCTTGTGCTTTGATGACACGCTGTGGGGGGAAACGGCGCTTAGCACGGCGCAAGTTGTCACCAGTTTTGCCAAAGTGGTGGGCAGATCTGTCGTTTTCGACTTTGGCGATGGAAATCTGGTGACGTTGACGGGGGTGCGAAGCCTGGCGATCCTGCATGATGACATCACGTTGATCTGACGCGCAGGCCGGGTCTGGCTGGCGTAAATTTCATCTCAGTCGCAATGACCTGACCTTATGCGCAACTCTGTTCGCAAATCTGTCGCATTCCGGCGATTCCGCCTCTTGCGCTGCAACGCAGCATCCCTAGAGTACGCGTGTTCGCGCCAACCGCGCCCCCTCCCTCTCGCTGCCCGACCGGAGTGCTGCCATGACCGACTTCAAGAAAATCCTGATCGCCAACCGAGGCGAAATCGCCATCCGTGTCATGCGCGCCGCCAATGAGATGGGCAAAAAGACGGTCGCCGTCTATGCCGAGGAAGACAAGCTGTCGCTGCACCGCTTCAAGGCCGATGAGGCCTATCTGATCGGCGAGGGCCTTTCGCCGGTTGGGGCCTATCTGTCGATCCCGGAAATCATCCGGGTGGCCAAGGCGGCGGGGGCGGACGCGATCCACCCCGGCTATGGACTGCTGTCCGAGAACCCCGATTTCGTGGATGCCTGCGATGTGGCGGGCATCACCTTTATCGGCCCCAAGGCCGACACCATGCGCGCGCTGGGTGACAAAGCCAGCGCCCGCCGCGTGGCGATGGCCGCAGGCGTGCCGGTGATTCCCGCGACCGAAGTGCTGGGCGATGATTTCGATGCCATCAAGGCCGAAGCGGCCGCTGTGGGCTATCCCCTGATGCTCAAGGCGTCGTGGGGGGGCGGCGGTCGTGGCATGCGTCCGGTGTTTGGTCCCGATGAGTTGATCGACAAGGTCCGCGAGGGCCGGCGCGAGGCTGAGGCCGCCTTTGGCAATGGCGAGGGCTATCTGGAAAAGATGATCCTGCGCGCCCGCCATGTCGAAGTGCAGATTTTGGGCGACAAGCATGGTGAGATTTACCATCTGTATGAGCGCGACTGCACCGTGCAGCGGCGCAACCAGAAAGTGGTGGAGCGCGCCCCTGCGCCCTACCTGACCGATGCCCAACGCGCCGAGGTCTGCGATCTGGGCCGCCGCATCTGCGCCCATGTCGGGTACGAATGCGCAGGTACTGTCGAATTCCTGATGGATATGGACAGCCAGCAGTTCTACTTCATCGAGGTGAACCCGCGCGTGCAGGTCGAACATACCGTCACCGAACAGGTCACGGGCATTGACATCGTTCAGGCGCAAATCCTGATTGCTGAAGGCAAGACTTTGGCCGAGGCGACGGGCGTTCCCAATCAGGAAGGCGTGCGTCTGATCGGCCATGCGCTGCAATGCCGTGTCACCACCGAAGACCCGCAAAACAACTTCATCCCTGATTACGGCCGCCTGACGGCCTATCGTTCGGCCACTGGCAACGGCATCCGACTGGACGGCGGCACCGCCTATGCGGGTGGCGTGATCACGCGGTATTATGACAGTTTGCTGGTCAAGGTGACGGCCACCGCCCAGACTCCGCAGGCGGCGATCAACCGCATGGACCGCGCCCTGCGCGAATTCCGTATTCGTGGCGTGTCCACCAACATCGAATTCGTCATCAACCTGCTGAAGCATCCGACCTTTCTGGATGACACCTACACCACCAAATTCATCGACACGACGCCCGAGCTGTTCCAGTTCAAAAAGCGCCGCGACCGGGCCACGAAAATCCTGACCTATATCGCGGACATCACCGTCAACGGGCATCCTGAAACCGCCGGTCGTCCGAAACCGCACGCCGAGGCGCGTATTCCCAAAGCGCCCAAGGCTATGGCGGAACCTTCGATGGGCACCCGCAACCTGCTGGAACAAAAGGGTCCGCAGGCCGTGGCAGACTGGATGCGCGCGCAGAAAAAGGTGCTGATCACCGACACCACCATGCGTGACGGCCACCAATCCTTGCTGGCCACCCGGATGCGGTCGATCGACATGATCAAGGTCGCACCTGCCTATGCCGCCAACCTGCCGCAACTGTTCAGCGTCGAATGCTGGGGCGGGGCGACCTTTGATGTGGCCTACAGGTTCTTGCAGGAATGCCCCTGGCAGCGCCTGCGCGATCTGCGCGCCGCCATGCCGAACCTGATGACGCAAATGCTGCTGCGCGCCTCAAATGGCGTCGGCTACACCAACTATCCCGACAACGTGGTGCAGGCATTCGTGAAACAGGCCGCAGCAACCGGAGTCGATGTGTTCCGGGTGTTTGACAGCCTGAACTGGGTCGAAAACATGCGCGTCGCCATGGACGCCGTGGTAGAGGCGGGCAAGGTTTGCGAAGGCACTGTCTGCTATACCGGCGATATGCTGGACCCTGCGCGGTCCAAATATGATCTGAAATATTATGTCGCCCGAGGGCAGGAATTGAAGGCCGCAGGCGCGCATGTGCTGGGTCTGAAAGACATGGCAGGACTGTTGAAACCCGCCGCCGCGAAATTGCTGGTCAAGACGCTGAAGCAAGAGGTCGGCCTGCCGATCCACTTCCACACCCATGACACGTCGGGCGCGGCAGCCGCGACCATTCTGGCCGCTTGCGATGCAGGGGTTGATGCTGTCGATGCGGCGATGGATGCGTTTTCGGGCGGCACCTCACAGCCCTGTCTGGGTTCGATCGTCGAGGCCCTGCGGCATACCGAGCGCGACACCGGGCTGGACATGGCCGCGATCCGGCAGATTTCCAACTATTGGGAAGGCGTGCGCGGCCAGTATGCGGCGTTTGAATCCGGTATTCCCGCGCCTGCCTCCGAAGTCTATCTGCACGAAATGCCCGGGGGGCAGTTCACCAACCTGAAAGCCCAAGCGCGGTCTTTGGGGCTGGAAGAACGCTGGCACGAGGTGGCGCAAGCCTATGCGGACGCCAACCAGATGTTTGGTGACATCGTGAAGGTCACGCCGTCTTCGAAGGTTGTCGGCGACATGGCGCTGATGATGGTCAGCCAGGAC
>CAZCFC010000129.1:0-8152 GCA_964497815.1 uncultured Cypionkella sp. | reverse complement strand
ATTGTTCAGCGGATCAAAAGAGAATGTCTCCCAACCGCAGCCGCGCACGATGCCCTGAATGCCGAAATCCGGGTTCAGCACCCACTGCCACACCAGCCCCGTCACAATGAACGACAGCGCGAACGGGTACAGCATGATGGTGCGGAACGTGTCTTCAAAGCGGATCTTCTGATCCATCAGCACCGCCAGCGTAAAGCCCATCACAATGGTGAAGACCAAAGAAAGCGCACCAAAAATCATCAGGTTTTCGATGGAAACCAACCAGCGGCTGTTGCTCCACAACCGCTCGTACTGATCAAATCCGACAAACTTCGCCTTTGGCAACAGCTTGGAACTGGTGAAGGAATACACCACCGTCCAGATTGAAAACCCCAAGAACACGACCACCGAACAGAAGATCATCGGCACGGCGGCGATCTTGGCGTTCAGGTTGCGTAAGAGACGCGATTTGCGCGCAGTGGTGGCCATGGCCGTTCCCCCCCAAGTAAGCTGCTGGCAAAGATGACAGGGCCGCCCCTGATGGACGGCCCTGCGATCAAAGTAGGATCAGAGCCCCGACTTCAGGATCTCGACCCACTTGGCCTGTGCATCGGCAGCAGACATGTCGGTCTTCCAGAATTCAACCATCAGGTCGCCTGCCTGGGTTTGCACGTCGGGCGACCACACCATGTCGCCGGCCGGCAGCAGATTGCCCGAAGCCAGGATCTCAAGACCCTTCTTCATGCAGTCGTTGGCGGCGCTCATGTCGATATCACCGCGGATCGGCAACGAGCCTTTCTTCAGGTTGAATGCGACCTGCGCTGCGGGGGAAACCAGCAACGCTGCCAGACGCTTTTGCGCCGCTTCTTTTTCCGGATCAGCCAGTTTCGGGAAGTAGAACGCATCGCCGCCCGTGGACAGGTAGGCGTTGTTGCCCAGACCCGGCAAGCAGGTGTAATCAACGCCTGCGACCTTGCCGGCAACGGCGAATTCGCCCTGCGCCCAGTCACCCATGATCTGACCGGCGGCTTCGCCGGTGATCACCATGTTGGTGGCCTGATTCCAGTCTTGCACGGTGGACTTGGCGGCCAGCTTGCGCGCATCCGCTGCGGCGGCAAACACAGCCGCCATTTCCGGGCCGGCTGCGGCCTCCATGTCCTTCTCGACGTTGACCTTTTTCCACAGTTCAAGACCGCCGATGCCAACGGTGATCGCACCGAAAGCAAGGTTCGACTGCCACGGCTGGTTGCCCAGCGCCAACGGCACCTTGCCAGCGGCTTCAACAGCCGGAGCCGCCGCCACGAATTCCGCCCAGTTGGTCGGAACAGCCAGACCCAGATCGGTATAGACCTTGTTGTTCAGCCACAGCCATTCGGGCGAGTGGATGTTCACAGGCGCACAGTAGATCTTGCCGTCCACGGTGCAGGCGTCCAGCAACGACGGCGGGAAGACCTTGTCTTTCCAGCCCTCGGCCTCGGCCACGTCGGTCAGGTCAAGCATCAGGCCGGCTTCGACCAGTTCCAGCGCCTGCTGGCCATGGTTGAACTGCGTGGCGCCCATCGGGTCGCCGCCGGTGATGCGCGAAATCATCACAGGGCGTGCGGTATCGCCGCCGCCTGCAATCGCGCCGTCAATCCACTTGTCGCCCGAGGCGTCAAATGCCTTTGCCAACTCGGCCACGGCCGCCGCTTCACCGCCCGAAGTCCACCAGTGGGTGATTTCCAGTTCGGTGGCCAAAGCCGCCGAAGGCAAAGCAACCGACAGCATCAAGCCAGCAGCCAATTTCCAGTTCTTCATGTAGTCCTCCCAGTTTCTAAATCGTTATAGTGAAAATCTATAACGTTATAGATTTTTCGATCAAGCAATCTTTTTGCTTGTCGCGCGCATTTTCTTGCGGCTTGAATGGCGGGTATTTCTTGTGCAACCGCTCTGGCCGTCCGCCGAAACGCCGCGTAGACACCCTGGAAAATGCAAGCAATCTCAAACGCTTGCAGGGCAGACATCCGGCGCAACCCTGACGTGCTTTTCCGCCAGACCGGCGGATCGGCCCGCGAATCAGACGGAAAGGCGCTGGCCAAATGTCGCGCAAGAAGGACAAGAGGTCGAATCAGACCTCGGGAATGGAAGAGATGACAGAATCACCCGGCATCGACCTGGGCCGCCCCACGCTGAAAACCATCGCCGCCCAGACCGGGCTGGCGATTGCGACGGTCAGCCGCGCGCTCAAGGATGCCCCCGACATCGGCGAGGCCACCAAGCTTCGGGTGCGCGAAACCGCGCTGCGTCTGGGCTACCGGCCCAACCGCGCGGGTGTGCGTTTGCGCACGGGCAAGACCAACGTGATTGCCCTGGTGCTGTCGACCGAGGCCGATATCATGAACCACACCTCGCGCCTGATCTACTCTATCGCGGCCGAACTGCGCGGCACTCCTTATCATCTTGTGGTCATGCCCTACTTTCCCGACGAAGACCCGATGACGCCGATCCGCTATATTGTGGAAACCGAAAGCGCCGATGCCATCATCATGAACCAGACCACCGCCCATGATCCGCGTGTGGTCTATATGGCCGCCCAGGGCTTTCCCTTTGCCACCCATGGCCGCACCTCGCTGGATATAGACCATCCGTTTTTCGACTATGACAACGAGATGTTTTCCCGCATCGCCGTGCGGGCCTTGGCGGCGCGCAAACATCGCAACCTGTTGCTGATCGCCCCGCCGCGCGAGCAGAATTATTCGCGCCACATGGTCACGGGTTTTCTGTCCGAATGTGCAGCCCTTGGCCTGAACGCCGAGATTCTGGACAGCGCCGACAGCGATTCGGGTGCCGACCGCATCGAAGAAGAAATGGCGCAGCGCTTTGCCACCCACCCTGCCCCCGATGCGCTGGTGGTCGGCTCGACCACCGCCGCCATGGCCAGCGTCACCGGGGCCGAGCGCGCAGGATTTCAGATCGGCGTCGATTTCGACGTCGTGGCGAAAGAGGCCATCAGCTTTCTCAAACGCTTTCGCAAGGAAATCATCGTGTCGCGTGAAGACGTCAATCATGCCGGCCGCTTTCTGGCCCGCGCCGTCATCGCCGCCATCGAACGCCGCGCCCCCGAGCAGGGCCAGTTCGTAGAAACCCCCACCGAGGCCAATCTGGGCTAAAACCAAGCAAGAGGACGACATGAAAACCATCAAAGGGCCCGCGCTGTTTCTGGCGCAATTCGCGGGCGACAGCGCCCCCTTCCATTCGTTGGATGCGATCACCAAATGGGCCGCCAGCATCGGTTACAAGGGCGTGCAGATCCCGTCCTGGGATGCCCGTTTCATTGATCTGGAGCTTGCCGCCTCATCGAAAACCTATTGTGACGAGATCACCGGCATAGCGGCAGCCAATGGCATTCAGATCACCGAACTGTCCACGCATTTGCAGGGGCAGCTTGTGGCGGTTCACCCCGCCTATGACACCGCCTTTGACGGCTTTGCAGCGCCCGCCGTGCGCGGCAACCCTGCCGCCCGCCAAGCCTGGGCCGTGGATCAGGTCACCAAGGCCCTGACCGCCAGCCGCAACCTTGGCCTGACCGCGCAGGCCAGCTTTTCCGGGGCCTTGGCATGGCCCTACCTGTACCCCTGGCCGCAACGCCCCGCAGGACTGGTCGAAGAGGCCTTTGACGAACTTGCCCGCCGCTGGACGCCCCTGCTGAACCATGCCGACGCGATGGGGGTTGATCTGTGCTTTGAAATCCACCCCGGCGAAGACCTGCACGACGGCATTTCGTTCGAAATGTTCCTGGACCGCGTGAACAACCACAGCCGCGCCAACATGCTGTATGATCCCAGCCATTACGTCCTGCAACATCTTGATTATCTGGAACATATCGACATCTACCACGACCGCATCAAGATGTTCCACGTCAAGGACGCCGAATTGAACCCGACGGGTCGCCAAGGCGTTTACGGTGGCTTCCAGTCCTGGATCAACCGGGCGGGGCGCTTCCGGTCCTTGGGCGACGGGCAGGTCGATTTCGGCGGCATCTTCTCGAAGCTGACGCAATACGGCTTTGACGGCTGGGCCGTGGTGGAATGGGAATGCTGCATCAAGCACCCCGAAGACGGGGCCCGCGAAGGTGCGGATTTCGTCAACGCCCATATCATCCGGGTGACGGAAAAGGCCTTCGACGACTTTGCCGATGCCGGAACCGACCGCGCCGCCAATCGGCGGATGCTGGGGCTGGACTAGGCCTTGCCCACCATAGGCATCAACCTTCTGTTGTGGACGGCGCAACTGCGTGCCGTCCACGCGCCCATCCTGACGCAGTTGCAGGCGTTGGGGTATCAGGGGGTCGAGGTGCCGCATTTCGCAGGCTCGTTGGCCGAAGCCGCCACTGCGGGACAGATCGTGCGGGACGCGGGCCTGATCCCGGCAATGATCGGAACCCTGCCCGACGCCGCCCACAACCCGCTGTCACCCGATCCCGCCGTGGCACAGGCCGGGCGCGATCATCTGCGCTGGCTGGTCGATTGCGCCCATGCCATGGGTGCCGTGTCCATCGCGGGGCCATTCACACAGCCCTTGGGGTATTTCACCGGCACGGGACCAACCACCGCCGAATGGGACCAGCTTGTTGCGGCGCATCAGCAAATGGCCGACCACGCCGGACCAGACCTGCGGCTGATGGTGGAACCCGTGAACCGCTTTGAGTGTTACATTCTGAACACCGCAGCCGATGCTGCCCGCCTTGTGGCCGCAGTTGATCGCCCCAACTACCGCTATCTCTACGACACCTTCCACGCCCATATCGAAGAGCAGAACCCCGTGGCCGCGCTGCAAGCCACCCTGCCCGCCGTGGGCCATGTCCACATCTCGGAAAATGACCGCGGCATTCCGGGGCGCGGTCACGCCGCCCTTCTGCCCACCCTGCACGCCCTTGCCAATGCGCATTTTGACGGCTGGATTTCCGTCGAAGCCTTTGGTCAGGCCCTGCCCGACATCGCCGCCGCCACCCGCATATGGCGACCCCTCTTTTCTTCGCAAACCGATCTGATAACCGAAAGCCTGGCCCTGCTGCGGCAAGGGCTTGCCAGCCACTAAGGAGACAGCATGTCCATCACCTCCGCCCACGTCGCCCGCCCCGCCCGCATCCGTCTTGGGATGGTCGGCGGCGGTCGCGGTGCCTTCATCGGTGCCGTCCACCGCATCGCCGCCCGCATCGACGACCAATACGAACTGGTCGCGGGCAGCTTCTCGTCCGACCCCGAGAAATCCGCAGCCTCGGCCGCCGATCTGGGTGTCGCCCGCAGCTATGCCAGTTTTGCAGAAATGGCCGCCAAGGAATCGCGCCGCAAGGACGGGATCGAGGCCGTGGCCATCGTCACTCCGAACCACATGCACGCCCCCGTCGCCATGCAGTTTCTGAAACGCGGCATCCATGTGATCTGCGACAAGCCGCTGACAGCGACCCTGCCCGACGCCAAACGTCTGGCCAAAGCCGCAACAGATTCGGGCGTGGTCTTTGCGCTGACCCATAACTACACCGGCTACCCGATGATCCGTCAGGCCAAGGCCATGGCTGCGGCGGGCGATCTGGGCGAGATCCGCCTTGTGCAGGTGGAATACGCGCAGGACTGGCTGGCCGAACCGCTGGAGGGCAACAAGCAGGCCGACTGGCGCACCGATCCTGCCAAATCCGGGGCGGGCGGGGCCACGGGCGACATCGGCACCCATGCCTTCAACCTTGCCAATTACGTCAGCGGCCTGACGCTGCAGGAACTTGCCGCCGATCTGCAAAGCTTTGTCCCCGGTCGCCGCGTCGATGACAACGGCCACGTGCTGCTGCGCTATACTTCGGGCGCGCGCGGGATGCTGTGGTGTTCGCAAGTGGCGTCGGGTCAGGAAAACGGCCTGCGCCTGCGCATTTACGGCACCAAGGCGGGGATCGAATGGGAACAGGAAAACCCGAACTACCTGTGGGTCACGCCCCTGGGTGCGCCGCGCTACCGCCTGACGCGCGGTGGCTCTGGCAGCGGTGACGCCGCCGCCCGCGTGACGCGCATTCCCGCAGGCCACCCCGAAGGCTATCTCGAAGGCTTTGCCAATATCTACGCCGAAGCGGGCCGCGCGATTCTGGCCCGGCGCGATGGCGTGAACCTTGATGCCGCCGTCAGCTTTCCGGGCCTGAAAGAGGGGCTGGAAGGCGTGGCCTTCGTTGACGCCTGCGTACGGTCTTCGGCCAGAAACGGCGCCTGGACCAAACTGGCGCTGTAACACCAGACCCGGATGACATGACGATCAGGGGCGCGCGCACCGCGCCCCTATTTCCGCAGCCGGTCCCGGTTCTGCGCCAGCCAATAGGCCGTCAGGATCAGCGGCGCATTTCCGGCCTCACCACTGGCCACCAGCGCCATCAGCGCGTCAAAACTGATCAGGTGGCCGCGAATGTCCTCGGCCTCACCCTCGACGCCAAACACCCCTGCCGCACCGTCCGGCAGATCTGTGACCGCGACATAGGAATACAAAAATTCCGCACAAATTCCGGGGCTTGGATAATATTGCGCCACGGGCAACAGCGCGTCCAGCACCAGCCCCGCCTCTTCCACCGCTTCGCGCCTTGCGGCATCCTCGGGGGTTTCGCCGGGGTCAATCCGCCCGGCAATCGCCTCAAGCTGCCACGGCTGCGCATCTCCCCGCACAAACGGCCCGGTGCGGAATTGCTCGACCACCAACACCCGATCGCGCACAGGATCATAGGGCAGCACCGTCACCGCATCACCCGAGATAAAAACCGCCCGCGTCACCTGCGGACTCAGTGTGCCGTCAAAGCGGCGAAAGCGCAGGTCGTGCTCTTCCACCGCGAAGAACTGCGCGTAGGGCTCGCGCAGCGCCGCCGTCTGCACATCGCCCGCGAACCGCCGCGACATCGGTGCCGCCAGCGCCGCCCGCACCCGCGCCGCGCCGCGCACCAGCATCATGCCATAGCGCGCCAACACCGCCTGCGCCGGCTTTACCCCACAGAGCGCCATCACGTCGCGCGCGGTCGCCACCACCTCGGCCCCATGGCGCGCCTGCCAGTCGGCCAACAGCCATGCCTGCCCCGGCGTCCAGCGCCCGCTTTCGGCAAAGTACACCCGCGCCGTCCCCGCAACGCCCCCGGCAGTGACCGCCAGATCGCGGGTCAGACAGCCAAAGCCGCCTGCGTAGTAATCCAGCCGCGCCACCTCTGCCGCAGACAAGCCGCGCACCAGAATGCCGCGCGCCACCGCCCCCGGCTGCGCCAGCATCAGTGGAAAGGCATGGCCCTTGGCCCAATGCACCCGATAGCCCGGCAACTCTGCAGGCTCGGCCAGAACCGCCCGCCCCACCACGACATCCAGCAAGGGCGCATGACAAAGCGTGCCGTAAAAGAAGAAATCCGTCACGACCAGCGCCGCCCGGCCCATTCCGCGACCCAACCGCCCAGAATGCCGCCCACCGCCAACACGCCCAGCACATCCGGCACCAACATCATCTGGCCATAGTCCAGCATGAATTCAAACACGCCCAGAACCGCATCCATCGGGCCGTCATAGATCATCTTGAAGGACTTCTTGACCATCAGATAGATCGAGAAAAACAGCAGCACAAAGAAGGTCAGTGTCACCGCGGTGCGCAATCCCGACCCCGCCGCCTCGCCATAACCGCGGCCCACCAGCCCCCCCATCACGAACCAGCCGATGACAAACCCGATCACCGCCGTCAATTCGCGAAACAGCCCGATCTGGCTGCCCTCTGGCATATGCGGCACGAAGGTTGCAGCGGCAGCAAAGGCCACCATGGCAAAGGCCACGGCGGCAATCAGTTTGGCGGCGGTCGGCATGCGGGTCCTCGGCGGTTAGGGGCGGGTCACGGTGATCTGCGTCACATCACAGTTTCCGCCCTCAAACGCGCCAGCACAAGAGGTCAGGTACAGGTTCCACATCCGACGGAACCGGTCATCAAAACCCATCTTGGCGACATCGCCCCATCTGTGGTTGAACGACTCGTGCCAGCGCCGCAGGGTCTGGCTATAGCTTTTGCCGAACTCAACCGACCCCTTCACCACCAGCCCCGCCCGTTCGACCTCGGCGCGCAGCGCGGTGGGGCTGGGCAACATACCACCCGGAAATATGTATTTCTGAATGAAATCAACGCTTTTTCGGTAACGATCAAAACG
>CAZCFC010000128.1:0-8202 GCA_964497815.1 uncultured Cypionkella sp. | reverse complement strand
CCAAGGTGATCCGGCTTTGTTCCAGGGCTGGCATGATCGTCTCGCTGTCCGCACTCAACACCCTGGCAAGTGTAATCGCGCGGCTTCGGTCTGTCGTGCGTAGCGAGACCCTCAGATCGATCGAACCTGTGGACAACCGGCGCGACTTCCGGCGCCAGTAATAGACCCCATCACGGCGGGTCAAATGGGGAAGGGCGGTCATATGTCCGGGCTCCTTGAAGGAGACCGACGCCATCCACCACCGAAGTGGTGTCACAGTCTTGTGTCACAGCAACGGACCCCCGAAGGGGAACCGCTGTGATTTCAGTAGCTTAAGGAAGATTTGGCTCCGGCGGTAGGGATCGAACCTACGACCAATTGATTAACAGTCAACTGCTCTACCGCTGAGCTACGCCGGAACTGAGGGCCGTATAGCAAGGTGATTTGGGGGCGTAAAGGGGGCGGGTGAAGAAAAGTTGCATCTTGCGTCAGATCATTTGAAAAAGGCTGTCGGCGGTCAGGCTGCCATGGGTCTTGATCTGGTTTCTGGCATGCAGATCAATCAGATGCGCCAGCACGTTGCGGCTGGCGGCGGGCAGCAGGGCGGGCGGAGTGTCGGTGTAGATCTGCGTGGCAAGGCTTGTTGCATTCGCGGGGGAACAGCGCAGGGCTGCCATGATCTGTGTTTCGCGGCTGCGGCGGTGGGCGATCAGCTTGGACAGTCGCGCGGCGGGGTCGGTGATCGGATCGCCATGACCCGGGAGCATCTGCGCCCAGGTCCGCCCGGCCAAAAGCTGCAGTGAGGCCAGATAGGCCGCCATGTCACCATCGGGCGGCGACACCAGCGACGTGGACCAGCCCATCACATGATCGCCGCTGAACAGCACCTCACCCAAGGCAAAGCAAAGATGGCCGCCCATGTGGCCGGGGGTGTGCAGCGCCGTGAATGTCCGGCCGGCAAGGACAAGGTCCTGACCATGGTGCAGGTGCTGATCCGGAGCAAAGACCAGATCAAGGCCTTCACCGCCGCCCTCAAGCCCCTGCGCGGCAAGCTGTTGCATCACCGGGCTGCGGCCCGCGCGGGCGTCTCCGAAGGCCAGAACCGGGGCAGGGTGGCGGGCGGTCAGGGCGGGCACAAGGGCGGTATGATCCAGATGCGCGTGCGTGATCAGGATGGCCTGCAGCCGCCGTCCGGCCAGTGCGGTGGTGATGGCGGCAAGATGGCCGGGCAGGGCGGGGCCAGGGTCGATCAGCACGCAGGCGCCATCGCCCTCTACCAGATAGCTGTTGGTGCCGCTGCCGGTCATGGCAGACGGATTGGCCGCGCGCAGGCAGGTCACGCCGCAGGGCAAGGGGCTGGTCATGGCAGGCGGGGCTTTCCGTTGGGGGCGATGACGGCTAGTCTTGCCGCTATGCGCTTTCGTCTCAAGACCCTTTTGCCCCGCAGCCTGTTTGGCCGTGCCGCCCTGATTCTGGTGGTGCCGATCGTGGCTGTGCAGTTGATCGTGTCGATCACCTTCATTCAGCGGCATTTCGAAGGCGTGACGCGGCAGATGACGCAGGGTGTGCTGATCGAGATGGATTATCTGTTGGCGGCCGTGAACGGGGCCGCTGATCTGACGCAGGCGCGCAAGCGTGCGGCCGACATCGCCGGCGCCTTGCAGTTTGATGTGACGCTGCCCGTGGCGCAAAGCGATATTCCCGCCATGGACAGCCGCACGGTGCTGGATTGGTCAGGGCGCGAGATCATCGTGACCTTGCGCGCCGGTCTTGCACGGGTTCTGGCGCTTGATCTGACCACCAACAGCCGCGCGTTGCAGGTCTATGTTGACACCAACCATGGCCCGATGCGGCTGGTTCTGGTGCGCACGCGGGTATCGGCGTCGAATCCGCATCAGTTGCTGGTCTGGATGGTGTTCACCTCGGCGCTGATGACGGTGATTGCCTATGTGTTCATGCGCAATCAGTTGACGCCGATCACCCGTCTGGCCGAGGCGGCCGAGGCGTTTGGCAAGGGTCAGACCGAGCCGTACCGTCCACGCGGTGCAACCGAGGTGCGCGCGGCTGGCAATGCCTTCCTTGACATGCGGGCGCGGATTGAACGTCAGATCGAAAGCCGGACGCTGATGCTGTCCGGGGTCAGCCATGATCTGCGCACGCCCTTGACACGGTTGAAGCTTGGCCTGGCATTTCTGCCCGAAGATGATGAAACCGCCGCTTTGCAGCGCGATGTTGCGGACATGGAGCGGCTGGTGGATGAATTCCTGGCCTTCGCACGCGGCGACGCGATGGAGGCCCCGGAACCCGTGGACCCCGGTGATCTGGTGCGGCGGGCTGTCGAAAATGCCAAGCGTGCGGGGCAGGTGGTGACGTTGGGGGCGGTGGATAACCCCGGTCTGGTGCGACTGCGGCCTCAGGCGGTGATGCGCGCGGTTGAAAACCTGATCGGCAACGCCGTGCGTTTTGGAAAATCTGCCGAGGTCAGCCTGTCCGTCAGTGACCGGATGATCAAGCTGGTGGTCGAGGACGACGGCCCCGGTATCCCGCGTGAGCAGCGCGAAGAGGCGATGGTGCCGTTCAAACGACTGGACGCCGCGCGTGATCCGAACCGGGGCGGCGGCGTCGGTCTGGGCCTGTCGATTGCGGCTGACATTGCCCGCAGCCATGGCGGTGCGCTGTGGTTGGGGGAAAGTGAGCGGCTGGGCGGATTGCGGGCGGAACTGACGCTGGCACGCTAACGCCTTTGGGGGGGCGGTCCGGGCATCGCCCTGGGCGCAAACCCAATTGGCAAAGGCGGCCCGCAGGGGCAAAGGATGCCTCTGGCGGCGATATTGGGATGACTGCTGAATGGGTTCGGCCAAGATCGGCGGCGAAGGCGAAGGCCCGGTCGGGCGAACAATGCCCCCCTGTTGCCCCATGTGCTACAGGGGCTGACCCATGGCGGAGATCACCGGGCCGCCCGCTGCGGCTGCGTCGGCGGGGTCATGGGTGACAAGGATCACCGGCAAGCCCCGGCTTTGTGCTTCGGTAAAGACAAGGCGGCGGATCTGATCGCGCAAGGCCAGATCAAGCCGGGAAAACGGTTCGTCCAGCAGCAGCGCCTGCGGCTCGGCCATCAGGGTGCGCAACAGCGCCACGCGGGCGCGCTGGCCGCCGGACAAGGTTGCCGGATCACGGTCGGCAAAGCCGTGCAGATCCATGCGTGCCAGCCCCTCTTCGATCATGGCGCGACGTTGCGGGCGGCGGATGCGGGCGGGCAGACCGAATCCCAGATTTCCCGCGACCGACAGATGCGGGAACAGCACATCGTCCTGAAACAGAATGCCGATCCGGCGCTGTGCGGGGGGCAGATCTGTCACACGCCGCCCGTTCAGCAGGATTTCGCCGCTGATGGCGAACTCTGGCCCCGTGGCCCCGATCAGTGCCGCCAGCAAAGTGGACTTGCCGCTGCCCGAGGGGCCCATCACCGTCAGCACCCGGGCCGGGGCGATCGTGGCCGTGACTTCGGCCAGCACCTGACCGCGCAGGGTGACGCGCAACTGTCGCAGGTCCAGCCCGCTCATGCGCTGGCCCCGCCCCACATGCCGCGCCGATTGGCAAAGGCCAGCCGGGGCAGCGCCAAAGCCAACGCAAACCCAAGCGCGGGCAGGGCTGTTTGCAGCAGCCCATAGGCCCCGATCACGCGGCGGTTGCCGCCCGATGACAGGGCCACCGCCTCGGTCGTCAGGGTTTCCACCCGACCGCCGCCGATCAGAAGGCTGGGCAGATATTGCCCGACAGATACCGCAGCGCCCACCGCCGCCGCCGTCAGCACCGCAGGCAACAGCATCGGCAACCGCAAGCGCCAGAAGATGCGGTTCGGGCTTGACCCCAAGGCAGCCCCCGCCACGCCTTGCCGCAGATCCCAGGCCCTGTAGGCGGGGGCCAGCGACAGGAACACGTAAGGCAGCACAAAGACAAGATGCACCGCCGCAACCGACCACAGCCGCCCGTCAACGCCCAGTCGCAGGGCCAGCACCTGCAATCCCGGCAGGAAAGCGATTTGTGGCACCAGCAACGGCAGATACAGCAGCCAAAGCCCGCGCGCGCCCGGTGTCAGGCCGTGACGGTGATCGGCCTCAAGGCAGGCCAGAACCAGGGCCAGTGCGGCAGCGGTGGACAAAAGCGCAACGGCGGCCGTGGTTGCGGTGGTGGCCCAAAGGTCTGGCGCGGCCTTGGCCCATGTTTTCAGCGACAGGCCCGTGGGCAGCGCATCGGGGAACTGCCACGCCCCCGCCAGCGACCAAAGCGCCAGTCCGGCCAGCCCCGCAAACAGCGCCGCCGCCAGCGTCGCGCCGATCGCGCCCGCCAACCCACGCAGGGCCGGATCAGGGGCAAGGCCACGCAGACCCAGCCCCGCGACAGACAGCACCGCCGCCTTCATCCCGCGCTCGGCCAGATGCCATGCCAGCAGCGCCGCCAGCACCAGCA
Organism: uncultured Cypionkella sp.; assembly: GCA_964497815.1. Lineage (GTDB taxonomy): Bacteria > Pseudomonadota > Alphaproteobacteria > Rhodobacterales > Rhodobacteraceae > Cypionkella. The sequence goes on along the minus strand of CAZCFC010000128.1, from coordinate 3,753 downwards.
TCAGTTGCAGCAGGGCGGCGGCGGCGGCGGTGGGCCGTTGGGTCAGGCTGGGGTCGGTCATCCAATGGGTGATCTGCACCGAAAGACTGGGCGGCAGGCTGGGACCAAGGATCATCGCCATTTCCACCGCCGTCATCGCGTAGGTCAGCACGGCATAGACCGGCAACCGCATCTGGCGATAAAGCGGCGGCAGCACGGTCAGCGCAAACCCCCAGACCCGGCCATAGCCCAGGCTTTGCGCCACCATCATCCGGCGCCGGGCATCGGTCTGCGGCAAGGCGGCCAGCGCCATCAGCACCAGAAACGGCACCTCTTTCGCCACCAGCCCAAGGATCAGCGCCACGCCCTGCGGATCGTTCAGGATCAACAGATCGGGCGGCGCGGTCCATCCCGTGGCCCAAGGCGAGATCATCCGCGCGATCCATCCCGACGGCGCGATCAGAAAGGCCAACCCAAGGGCGGCTGCGGCATGTGGCACCGCCAGAAGGGGCGAAAGCAGGTGACGCAAAAGACCAAAGATGCGGCTGCCGGACAGGGCGGCCACGATCAGCAGCGTGACAAGCAGCGACAGCAAGGTCGAGATCACCCCGGTTGTCACCGAAAGCCAAGCCGCCCTTGCCAGTCCCGGCCAGTCCCACAGCGCGCGAAAGGCCGCCAGACTGCCACCGCCACGCAGATCAAAGGCGGGCCAGACCGTGCCCGCCACCCCAGCCAGAACCGGGGCAACCAGCACCAGCAGCGTCAGGCGCGGGGCCAGGTGCAGCAGGCGCAGTTGGCCCCGATCAGATGTCATGGGGCCACGCCGTAGCGGGCGGTCCAGTCCTCGGCCAGACGTGTCGCCCAGCTTGCATGCGGCTCCAGCAGCACCGGGCCAAGGTCGGCAGGCGACAGCGTGGCCACGCCCAGCGTCAGCCCGTCAAAGCGTGCCTGATCTTCCGGCCCCAGCGCGGCCATGTTCAGCACCGTCTGAAAGCCCAGAATTGCCGGATCTTGCGCACGGGCCTGCACCGCCGGATCCAGCAGCAGATCGGCCACCACCATCGCCCCGGCCTGATGGGCCGCGTTGAAGGGAATGGCCACGAAGGACGCATTGCCGATGGTGCCGCCGCTCAGCACGAAAGTGCGTATGGTGTCGGGCAGATTTCCGGCTGCAATCTCGGCGCTGGCGCGACCGGGGTTGAAGGAAAAGCTGATGTCCACCTCGGCATCGGCCAGCAATTGCCCCATGGCCGGTTCATTCGCCGGAAAGGCCTTGCCTTGCCGCCAAAGCAACGGATGCCAGGCGTCCAATATGGCCCAAAGCCCGGCGGTGTCGGCCTCCCACGTGGCCGGATTGACCGGGGCCAGCAGTTTGGTGGGGTCGTCCATGGTGGCGTAGAGGATCTGTTTCAGCAAGGTCAGCCCCAGATAGTCAGGGGGCTGCGGATAGGTGAACCGGCCCGGGTTCCGGGAAATCCAGTCACTGAACTGCGCGATGTCGCCGGGGGGGGTGGGCAGGCGGACCGAGTCATGTTCGAACACCAGCTGCGCCATCGCCCAGGGGGATTCGTAGCCCTCGGTTGGCAGCGTGAAGTCCGTCACCACGGCTGGCTTGCCGCCGACATCGACCAAGGGCCAGTTCGGCAGGCCATCGGCAAAGGGGCCAAACAGCAGTCCCGCCGCCTTCATCGCCGCGAAATTGGCCCCGTTGATCCAGATCAGATCAACCGCCCCACCCGTGGTCTGCCCCGCATCCTTTTCCGCCAGAACCCGCGCCACGGCATCGGCGGTATCGGCCAACTTCACGTGCTCGACCGTCACGCCGTGGCGCGCTTCGGCCTCGGCCCCCAGCCAGGCGATGAAATCGTTGATCTTGGTGTCGCCGCCCCAGGCGTGCCAGTACACGGTTTGTCCCCTGGCCTCGGCCAGCACCGCCTGCCAGTCGCCCGCCCGCGCAGCACTGCCCATCAGCGCCATCATCACACCCAACCCGGACATCCGGCCAAATTCGCGTCTGTTCATCGAGATCCCTAACCTGTCGCTTTGTTGCGGCTTGCCCGCAGGGATAGGGGGCAAGCCGCCCATCGCGCAACCCAAACCCCCCGGTCATGACAGGAAAGTGAGCCGCTGCGTCTGGACGGAACGCGCCGCTTGGGGCAGGTCTGTCACAACAAGGAGGCTGACATGCTGGACGGAGTGATGCGCCGCGCGATTGATCCGACAGTGAACCGGATGGGGCAGGCCTTGGCCGGGCGCGGGGTTGCGGCCAACACCGTCACACTGGCGGGGCTGGCGCTTGGCTTGTTTGCGGCGGCAGTGATTGCGTCGGGCGGGCCTTTGGGGTTTGCGCTGCTGCCGCTTTTGGCGGGCCGGGTGGCCGATGGGCTGGATGGAGCTGTGGCGCGGGCCGGAAAAAAGACCGATTTCGGTGGATTTCTGGATATTGCCTGCGATTTTCTTTTTTACGGCGCAATCCCTTTGGCCTTTGTGCTGCGCGATCCGGTGGCGAATGGCGCGGCTGGTGCCTTCCTTTTGTGCAGCTTTTACGTCAATGGCGCCACGTTTCTGGGGTATGCCGTTCTGGCCGCAAAGCGCGGCATGGAAACGGCCGGGCGGGGCGAGAAATCACTGTATTTCACCGCTGGTTTGCTGGAAGGAACGGAAACCATTGCACTATTTATCGCCTTCTGCCTGTGGCCCGCAGCCTTTGCGCCGCTGGCGTGGGGCTTTGGCGCGCTGTGTTTCATCACCGCTCTTTCCCGGGTCTTGCTGGCACGGCGGGTCTTTGCCACCCGACGGACCGCCGCGTGAAAATAAAGTCGCGCCCTTGCAGCCCCCGGCGCGCGCCACTAAGACTCTGGCAAGTATCGACGGATAAATCTTGGGCGGACAACAGGCAGGTTAGACATGCGCGATCCTATCGACCTTTACATGAATACTCTTGTCCCGATGGTGGTTGAACAAACCAGCCGGGGCGAGCGTGCCTACGACATTTTCTCGCGCATGCTCAAAGAGCGGATCATCTTTCTGGCCGGCCCGGTGCATGACGGCATGTCCAGCCTGATCTGCGCGCAGCTTTTGTTTCTTGAGGCGGAAAATCCGTCGAAAGAAATCGCCATGTACATCAACTCGCCGGGTGGCGTGGTAACGTCTGGCCTGTCGATCTATGACACCATGCAATACATCCGCCCCAAGGTTTCGACTTTGGTGATCGGGCAGGCGGCGTCGATGGGGTCGCTTTTGCTGCAAGCGGGCGAAAAAGGCATGCGGTTCAGCCTGCCGAACTCCCGCGTCATGGTGCACCAGCCAAGTGGCGGCTATCAGGGGCAGGCGACGGATATCATGATCCACGCCCGCGAAACCGAAAAGCTGAAGCGCCGGTTGAACGAGATTTACGTCAAGCATACCGGCAATGACTATGCGACGGTTGAAGCGGCGTTGGAGCGTGACAACTTCATGTCTGCCGAGGACGCCAAATCCTGGGGCCTGATCGACGAGATCCTGGAAAGCCGCGGCAAGGCCGACGACGTGAAATAAGCCATTTGCCCCCGGCGCGGCCTGTTCGCGCCGGGGGCGATTTCAGATTGTGGAGGCGCGGGCCTTGGCCTAGACTTCCCGAAAGCGCCCCATAGGGCGGAGGGCAGAGGATACCCATGGCGAACAACTCCGGCAGCGACAGCAAGAACACGCTCTATTGCTCCTTCTGCGGCAAAAGCCAGCACGAGGTGCGCAAGCTGATCGCGGGGCCGACCGTGTTCATTTGCGATGAATGCG
>CAZCFC010000127.1:0-8215 GCA_964497815.1 uncultured Cypionkella sp. | reverse complement strand
CTTTGGCAATCACCGGTGCGCACAGCACCAGGTCGGCCGTGACCAGCGGCGCCTTGGCCGGACAGAGCTGGGCCTTGATGTCGGTGACCGGGCTCTCGCCCAGGGCGTAGACCTTGGCGGTGACGGGCGCGCACTTGGCCGTGGTCAGGGTGAAGCGCCCGCCGGCGATCCGGGCCTGGCCGTCGATGGTTCCGCTGACGCCCTGGATCGGCGGCAGGTCGAAACCTTCGGTCGTGATCGACAGAGGCGAGGTCATTACCCCGCCGGCCATCCGCCAGTTGGCGGCCGTGGCTTGGATGCTGGGCAGGCCACCGCCCGACAGCGAGGCTTGCAGCGCTCCGCTGGCGCTGTTCGGACCCGCATCCAGCAGCAGGCCTTTCGGCGCGGAGGCGGTCAGGACCACGCCGTTGGGGGCGGCGAGGCGCGCGGCCTGGGCCAGGGTGAGGCGCGTGCGGCCACCCTTCAGGTCCAGGCCGATAGAGGGCGCCGAAAGTTCAAAGGTCCGCAGGGCCTGGGACAGCGGCTCCATTTCCGGCGACAGGTCCACCGCCACCATCAGGATCGGCGCGCGTTCGATCTGCGCGGCCATCGGCGGGGGCGCGGCAAAGGCCTTGAGATTGCGCATCTTCCGCCAGCGCTTGAACACCACCAGCCCGCCGTCCTGTCTGGTCTTGTGCGCCCGTTCGGTCAGGCGCACCTGCATCGGATGGGTCAGGTCGAAGATCATCTGGGCTGCGGACTGATAGCGTCTGGCCGGATCGACCTCGAGCGCGCGCAGAATGATCTCTTGCAGCCATTCCGGGATATCGGCGCGCAGGCCCCGCGGCGGCATCGGATCGCGCCAGAGCCGGGTTTTGACGCCAGACAGCTTTTCCGGCATTCCGAACGGCATCTTGCCGGTGGCCAGTTCATAGAGCAGCGCCCCCAGGGCGAACAGATCGGACCGCAGATCGCCGCGCTGACGCAGGTATTGTTCGGGCGCGATATAGGGAAAGGTGCCCATCGGAATGGTGAATTCTTCGGCCAAAAGATCGGGCAGCAGATCGTGGCGCGACAGGCCATAGTCGATCAGCACCATCTCGCCGCTGGGACGTTGCAGGAAATTGTCGGGCTTCAGATCCAGGTGGATCACATGCTGGCGGTGGATGTCATCCACCGCCGTGGCCATCCGTGCGCCCATCTCGATCACCTCCGAGACCGGCAACGGCGCCTTGCGGAAGGTCTTGTAAAGCGAGTCGCCGGGGATGCGTTCGGTGACGATATAGGGCATCACAGCGAAATCGCCCTGCCCCATGACGCGGGGCACATGCGGGCCTTCCAGCCGCGGCATGATCATCTGCTCGACCTCGAATCCGACGATGGTGGGGCCATCGTAGCCGTCCAGAATGGTTGGGATCTTCATCACCATGGGGGTGCGATACAGGGCGTGGGTCACCTCCCATATTGTGGCGAAGCCGCCGGTGTGCAGCTTTTCACCCAAGGTGAAGCCATTGATTTCAAGGCCGGGATAGGGTCGGACGGTCATTCAGATGCCTTTCATCAGCCGCTGCGCCAAGGCCTCGGGCAGCCCGCAATCGCGGGATTTGCGGGCGGTGGTCGCAGCGTCGTAGGCGACCTTGCGGAAGGTCAGCTCATTGGTCTTGCGGTCAAGGATCGCATAGCCCGCCATGGCCGAGCCATCGCGTGGCTGCCCCACCGATCCGATCACCGCCAGCCAGCGGCGCGACGTCAGCAGGGGCACCGGCTGCGCAGGTTTGACAGGAAACTGCATCACCCGCCCGCCGCGATCACAGGCATAAAGCTGGGCGCGGTGGACATGGCCGCAAAAGATCAGCCGCGCCTGAGACACCCGAAAACTTGGCATCGCCTTTTGTTCCGAGGTGACATAAATCCAGTCTGCGGGATCATTGGCGCTGGCATGCACGAACAGCATGTCGTCTTCTTCGACCAGCAGCGGCAGGTCTTGCAGGAACAGCCGTTGGCGTGCGGTCAGCCGGTTCACTGTCCAGTCGATCACCCTGCGGGCATTGGTGTTCATGGTGCCGTCGGGCACCCCGACGGCGCGGTCATGGTTGCCACGCACACAGATTGCGCCCTGTTTGACCATGTCTTCCACGGTTTCAAGGCACCAGTCGGGGTCTGGGCCGTAGCCCACGATATCACCCAAAATCACCAGCCGATCGACCTTGCGCACCGCAATATCGGCCAGAACAGCCTCGAACGCCTCACGGTTGGCGTGGATGTCGGTCAGAAGTGCCAGCCGCATACAACCCCCCCGGCACATGCCGCACCTTCTTGGCCAAAGCTAGCGGCCGCGTCAAAGCTGTCTGTGATATGGATCAAATCAGCGAAGTGACCCACAGCAGCGTGGCGTCCTCTTGTGACAGGCTGATCACGTTGTGACCCATCGACGCGTCGTAATAGGCGCTGTCGCCACGGCGCAGATCGACGGGTTCGTAAAACTCGGTGTACAGCCGGACAACGCCGGTCAGCACATAAAGGAACTCTTCGCCCTCATGGCGGACCCAGCCGTCAAAGTCGTCCATCGTGCGGGCGCGGATGGTGGCGCGGTAGGGCAGCATCTGCTTTCTGGTCAGCCCGCCCGCCAGAAGTTCGTGTTCATAGGTGGCGGTGGCATGGGCCTGACCTTCGCCCGATTTCGTCACCACGATGCGGCCCGATACCTGCGCCTGTGCCGCCGGGGTGAACAGCTGGGGCACCGAAATGGCCATCCCCTGCGCCAGCTTTTTCAGCGCGTCATAGGTCGGTGACATCTGACCGTTTTCGATCTTGGACAGGGTAGAGCGGGCCAGACCCGCCTGAGTGGCCGCCTGTTCCAGCGTCCAGCCCTTGGCCTTGCGCAATTCGCGCACGCGGTTGCCCAGATCAAGCGGCGGGGTGGCCGATGGATCACCGCTTTCGCGGGCAATACGGATCATGCGTTTGGGATCGCTGGACATGGCGCACGCATAAGCCAAGGGGGGGCGCGTTGCAACATCTGCCAGCGGGACATCTGCGAGCGGGCGGTGGAAGACGGGCGGTGGAAGACGGGGGTTTCACCCCCCCGCACTGCGTTGCAAAGCGCAACGCAGTGTCCCCCGTGGGATATTTGCGCACAGAGGATGCAAATTTGAGTCAAATCGAGGGGATTTCCGTGCCAGCGTCTTTGCGGTAGCTAGCGTCATGACCGTTGCCTTTCCGCCCTGCCCCCGCCGCTTCAATCTGGCTGCTCATGCGTTGCGCCATGCTGCCGCTTTGGCCGAAAAACCTGCGCTGATCGTATTGGGCGATCAGACTTGTGTCTGGAGCTATGCACGGTTGGCCGCTGCGGTGCGGGGGTGTGGCACCGGGCTTTTGGCGTCAGGGCTGAGGCCGGGGGACCGGGTGTTGATGCGGCTTGGCAATACGCCGGCGTTCCCGGTGCTGTTTCTGGCGGCGATTGCGGTGGGATTGGTGCCGGTGCCGACGTCGGCGGCGCTTACGGTGTCCGAGATCACCGCTATGGCGCGCGCGCTGTCGCCTGCCTTGATCGTGGCCGAGGCTGGGGTGGCGCTGCCTGATCTGGCCGTTCCCCGGCTGACGGACCAGGAGGTGCTGGCGATGTCTGATTTGCCGGCTTGTCGATTTCTGATCACCGATCCCGATCAACTTGCCTATATCGTTTTCACCTCGGGCACGTCTGGCAGGCCGATGCCGGTGGCGCATGCCCATCGCGCGCTGTGGGCGCGGGGGATGATGCATCAGGGCTGGGAGGGGCTGGGGCCGCAAGACCGGCTTTTGCATGCCGGGGCGTTCAATTGGACCTACACGCTGGGCACCGGCCTGCTGGACCCTTGGGTGATGGGGGCGACGGCGCTGATCCCGGCGGCGGGGACGCCGACGGATGAACTGGGGCGGATGCTGGCAAGGTCAGAGGCTACGATTTTTGCCGCAGCACCGGGTGTTTATCGCCAGATGCTGAAAGCGCCGCTGCCGCCTTTGCCGCATCTGCGCCACGGGCTTTCTGCGGGAGAGTCCCTGCCTGCGGCTTTGCGTGCAGCATGGCAAAACGCCAGCTGTACGGACGTACATGAAGCCTTGGGCCTGTCGGAATGCTCGACCTTCCTGTCGGGCAGCCCTTGGCGCCCGGCGCCTGCGGGCAGCGCGGGCTATCCGCAACCGGGGCGGCGCATCGCGGTGCTGGACGACGCAGGGCGGCCCGCGCAAAGCGGTACTTTGGCCGTTCACCGCGATGATGCGGGCCTGATGCTGGGCTATCTGGAGGACCCAGAGGCCACGGCGGCCCGGTTTGCGGGGCAATGGTTCCTGACCGGTGATCAGGTCGCGCAGGCCCCGGATGGGGCGATCCGCTATCTGGGGCGGCGCGATGACATGATGAACGCGGGCGGCTATCGCGTGGCACCGCTGGAGGTAGAGGCCGCGATGGCCACCTGCCCTGGCGTCATGGATTGCGCGGTCACGGATGTGCCAGGGCGCGGTGGCACCCGGATCATCGCCTGTTTCTATACGGCCGCCTCCGATCTGGACGCGGAGTTGCTCATGGCGCACGCCGCCCTGACCTTGGCGCGCTACAAGCAGCCGCGCCGCTTTATCCGGCTTGACGCCCTGCCGCGAAACGCCAACAACAAGCTGAACCGCCGCGCCCTTACCTTGCCCGAGGCCCCATGATCCGTCTTGATATCTTCTCTGACCCGGTTTGCCCGTGGTGCCTGATCGGCAAAGCCAATCTGGACCGGGCGCTGGAATCCCATCCCGAACATCCCTTCGCCATCGAGTGGCATCCGTTCCAGTTGAACCCCGATATGGCAGCCGAAGGCGTGGACAAGCGCAGCTATCTGGCCGCGCGCTTTGGCGGAGTGGACAAGCTGGAGCAGATCCACGCCCGCCTGCGCGACAGCGCCAAATCGGCGGGGGTGGATATGGATCCCGATACGCCCACGCGCATCCCGAACACCCTGAACGCCCACCGCCTGATCCATTGGGCGGGACTGGAGGGGCGGCAGACGGCGATGGTTTCGGCGTTGTTCCGCGCCTATTGGCGTCAGGGGCGCGATATTGGTGATGCAAGCGTTCTGGCCGCGATTGCCGGTGAGGTTGGTCTGGACGCCGCCGCCATCGCGCGGCTGCTGGCCACAGACGCCGACGCCGATGATCTGCGCGCCCGTGATCAGGACGCCCGCGCCAAGGGTGTCAACGCGGTGCCGACCTTTCTGATCGCCCAGCAATTCGTGCTGTCGGGCGCACAGCCTCCCGAATTGTGGGGGCAGGTGATCGACGAGTTGATGGAGACGCTGAAAGACGGGACCGCGTAAAAGCACCGCGTTCAAGGTGGCGCACCGGCCCCGCCCGGTTGGTCGTCTGGCGCGGCGGGCAAAGGGGGGCAATCGCCCTCCTGTCATCATGGTCGGATCGGTCTGACCCATTTCTGCCATACGATGATCGCCCGTGGTCAATCAGGGCACCGGGTTCGCAAAAGGTCTGGTGGCCCATGCCCCGGCCCTGAACACCCGTACCATCTGCCAGGCCGGACTTTGATCCATCGGGTCTGGGGCGCGGCAACGGCGGTGGCTTGCTCTGGCTGTGGTATCTGCCGTGCTGAACCGATCTTTACTCTTTGATCAAAGTTCACTTCGCCCGGTCGGATTGGGTCTTGTTCTTCCTGCCACATTGGAGCTTTGTGGCCGAAATGGCGCTGATCGTCACCGCCCCAATCCTGTTTCTGCGCCGCAAGAAAGTCTGATCCATGACCCCCACCCAACGCCTGTCCTCGGGCGAGTTCATCGCCCTGATTGCGGCGCTGTTTGCCACTGTGGCGATTTCCATCGACGCGATGCTGCCAGCCCTGCCCGAGATTGCCGCCACCCTGTCGCCCACCGACCCGAACCGCGCACAATTGGTGGTGACCAGTTTCGTCTTCGGAATGGGGATTGGCACGCTGTTTGTCGGGCCGCTGTCGGATGCGTTCGGACGCAAGCGGGTGCTGCTGTGGTCGGCGTCCCTGTATTCGGTGGCGGCGCTGGCATGTTATTTTGCGCCCAGCCTGCAAACTCTGCTATTCGCGCGGCTGGTGATGGGCCTGGGCGCTGCGGCACCGCGCGTTGTGGGCGTGGCCATCGTGCGCGACCTTTTTGCGGGCCGCGAGATGGCCAAGGTGATGAGCTTTGTGATGATGGTCTTCACGCTGGTGCCGGCGGTGGCACCGCTGATGGGCCAAGGCATTATCGCGCTGGCAAACTGGAAGGTGATCTTTCTGGTTTACATCGGCTTTTCGGCCATAACCACCGCTTGGCTGGCGCTGCGTCAGCCCGAAACCCTGCCGGTTGACGCCCGTCGCCCACTGGCCGTGACCACCCTGATCAGCGCCACGCGTGAGCTGTTCGGTCACCGCGTGGTCATCGTGTCGATCGCCGCCCAAACCCTGACGCTGGCGGCGCTGTTTGCGTCGCTGTCCTCGATGCAGGGGATATTCGAGCAGCGCTTTGACCGCGCCGACAGCTTTCCTTTGTGGTTTGCCTTTATCGCTTTGGCGTCATCTTCGGGCAGCATTCTGAACGCGGCCGTGGTGGTGCGACTGGGCATGCGGCGCGTCGTCACGGTGACATATGTCGCGATGCTGGCGCTGACGGTCGTGCTTTTGGGGATCACGGTTGCGGGGGTGATGCCCGACCTTCTGGCGTTCCCTGCGCATCTGTTGTGGAGCATTGCCCTGTTCGCCATGATGGGGCTTTCGATGGGCAACCTGAACGCCTTGGCGATGGAACCGGTGGGCCACATCGCGGGGCTGGCAGCATCAGTCACCAGTGCGATTGCGACCGTGGCTTCGGTGCTGATCGCGGTGCCGGTGGGTCTGGCTTTTGACGGGACCGCAGTGCCTTTGATGGCCGGGGTGACGGTGTTCATGGCGCTGGCACTGGCGGCGATCAAGCTGGCGGGAAAACGATAGCCAACGCCACGCCAGACGCAGGCGCCGTTTGGGTATTTGAAACAAGATGAAAAACTTTAGTCAAATCCAAGCGGTTCAGCCCTTGGGTTTGACCACCTTTTCGGCCAGATCGCGGGCAATGGCGAAGGCACCCTTGATGCGTTCGGCCTCGGTTTTCATCTCGCCCATCAGCACGATCTTGTTGCCAGCCACCTTTGCGGCCGGACCCTGGGCCTTGATGAACTCGACCAGTCCCGCAGGGTTGGCGAATTTGTCGTTGTGGAACTGCACGGTGGCCCCTTTGGCCCCGGCGTCGATACGGCTGATGCCGGCGCGTTTGCACATCGACTTGATGCGCACGATCAGCATCAGGGTGTTAACCTCTTTGGGGATCGGGCCAAAGCGGTCGATCAACTCGGCGGCAAACCCTTCCAGTTCAACCTTGGTGGCCAGACTGGACAGCCGACGGTAAAGGCCCAGACGAATGTCCAGATCGGGGATATACGTCTCGGGAATCATCACCGGAACGCCCAGATTGATCTGCGGTGACCATTGGTCATCGACCGCAGACAGGCCCTGCAATTCGCCGGACTTGATCTTGGCAATCGTCTCTTCCAGCATCGCCTGATAAAGTTCGTAGCCGACTTCCTTGATGTGGCCGGACTGTTCTTCCCCCAGCAGGTTACCCGCGCCGCGCAGATCAAGGTCGTGGCTGGCAAGGTTGAACCCTGCGCCCAGACTGTCCAAAGACCCCATCAGCCGCAGCCGCTTCATGGCCTGCGGGGTCAACGGACTGCGGGGTTTGGTGGTCAGATAGCAATAGGCGCGGGTCTTGGAGCGCCCGACCCTGCCCCGGATCTGATACAGCTGCGACAGCCCGAACATGTCGGCGCGGTGCACGATCATGGTGTTGGCGGTGGGAATATCCAGACCGGATTCCACGATCGAGGTCGCCACCAGCACATCATACTTGCCGTCATAGAACTGGTTCATGCGGTCATCCAGATCACCCGCGGCCAACTGGCCATGGGCGATCACAAAGGAAACCTCGGGCACATGGGTTTTCAGGAAATCCTCGACAAAGGGCAGATCGGAAATCCGCGGCACCACGTAAAAGCTTTGGCCGCCCCGGAAATGTTCGCGCAACAACGCTTCGCGCACCGTGATGGTGTCGAACTCGGACACATAGGTGCGGATCGCCAGACGGTCCACCGGGGGCGTGGCGATGATCGACAGGTCGCGCACGCCGGTCAGCGACAGTTGCAGCGTGCGCGGGATCGGCGTGGCGGTCAG
>CAZCFC010000126.1:0-8221 GCA_964497815.1 uncultured Cypionkella sp. | reverse complement strand
AGTCAGGGCGGCAAACTCCAAGGCACGCGCGCCAAACCCTTCGCGCGCCCGCAACGCAGCAAACCATGTCGGCGCATCGTCAAGGCTCAATGCGGGTTGATTGTCGCTTTTGGCGACCTTGGCAGGCGCGGGGAGAAGTTCTTTCAAGTTGCCTGCCCAGCGCGCAGGGTTGTCGCCTGTGCGGTGGCCCGACACTGTAGCCCAAGACAAGACCGCCTAAATCCGCCCGCGCAGGCGCATGGCAGTTTCGGTGCGATTCGACCAAAGTGGCTGCAAGACGCGCAGCACGTCTTGCACCTGAATATCCTGAACCATCATCGCTCCAAGTTCTGGCTTTGCATATGTTTCCAAGGTGGCCCGCCATTGCGCCTTGTGTTTGGCGTTGCTGAAAGCGTCCAACTTGGCATCCATGTAATCATCCATCGCCCGTGCGAATGTCAGGCCACGGCGCGCAGCAGCAGCCAAGGCAGCGCGGGCAGCCTTTCGTTCGGCCATAGGGTCTATACCACGCTCGATCTTGTCGCGAGCTTCCCTTGCCTTGTCGCGAGCTTGGGAAAGTGTGACGGTCGGAAAGCCGCCCAAACCCATTTCAGCCCGTTTGCCAGACAATGCCGCACGCAAAACCCACGTCTTGCCACCCGCAGGGGTGATTTGTAGATACAGGCCCGCCACTCCGCCCACGGGCATCATCGTGTTGCCCTTCCCCCCGGCATGCGTAGCCCGCTTTACGTCCAGCGGCCCTAGTTCCTTTGCGATGCGCGGCATTTCAAACCCACCTACCTACCCGCCTAAAAAAATGCCACTTTTCGCAGCGAATTGCAATGCCTCGCAACATGGCGGACATTTTTCTTCTGTCTTTTCATAGCGTTTTCAGGTGTCTAGGTCATTCATGGCGGACCCTTGCATCACAATCATGGCGGCCTGTCTCTCCGCCATGAATCCTTGAAGCGCCTTGGTTTTCTGGATTTCTAAAACCAGGTCAGCCTTGCAGCCACCCCCATAAAAAAATCGCCGGCATCCTTGCATTTTGCGCATACGAGGCGGGCGGCATAATTTCCGGCGCCCGCATTTCCGGCATCCGCGCGTTAGCCGTTGCCCTGCGCGCGCATCGCCCGGCATTCCGACACCGGATTCCAGAAGAGCGCGCACCCCAAGCGCGCGGTGTTTTGCGACAAGTTACGGGCGGCCCCGGCTATTGGGTGTGTCTGGTCGTCGGCACAGACGCGGGTAACACCAAGCCCAGCAGTGACGGAATTTGCATGGGAACAGGCTGCAACGGCCCCACCGTCATTCCCCCCGCGCGCGGCGCTGGGTCCTGCGCACCAAGAACGGGCCAGCCATGATGCTGACGTATCCCAGCACCGCTGGCCAACGCGCGCGACAGGCACGCAGCAGGCCACTGAGCAAGGCTGCTGGCTGCGACACCTTTGGCCATCGGACGCGTGTCGGGCCCGGCCAGAACGCCCGACAACGCCACTGGCCACGGCCCCCGCGCCCTCGCTGCCTTGGCAGGACTGTTCGTCTACGCCACTGAAAAGCCTCGCACGGCGCTCCTTCGCGGGACAGGCCCCGCAACTTGACAACCCCCGCGCCCTGCCCCCAACTCGCGGCAACCGCCGGAGGCCAGAATGACCGATTTCCACGCCGAACTTGAAACCCGCCTGACCCGCTATGCCGCCATCGACAGCCAGTCTGACGCCAGCAGCCCCACCTCGCCCTCCACCGCAGCCCAGTACACAATTCTGCGCCTTCTCGCGGCCGAGCTGCAAGACATCGGCGCCTCTGATGTCCAACTGACCGATTACGGCACCGTCCTTGCCACCATCCCCGCCACTGCCCCCGGCCCCACTTTGGGTTTCCTTGCCCATGTCGATACCGCCCCGCAATTCAACGCCACCGGCGTCAAGCCCCGCACGCTGCGCGGCTATAACGGCGCTGACATCACCTTTCCGGACAACCCCAACCTGATCCTGTCGCCCACCGCCCATCCCTACCTTGCCACCAAGCAGGGCCACGATATCATCACGGCCTCCGGCCTCACCCTGCTTGGCGCTGATGACAAGGCAGGCGTCGCCATCCTGATGACCGCCGCCCGCCACCTTCTGTCCAACCCGCAGATCCCCCATCCCCAGCTGCGCATCGCCTTCACGCAGGATGAGGAAATCGGCCGCGGCGTCCACGCCCGCCTGCCCGCCGACCTTGCCGCCGATTTCGCCTATACCTTCGACGGGGGCGCTGTGGGCGAGATCGAATACGAATCCTTTTCCGCCGATGCGGCAGTCGTCCACATCAAGGGTGTCTCGATCCATCCCGGCTATGCCAAAGGCAAAATGGTCAACGCCATCCACCTTGCCGCCAGGATCATCGCCGCCCTGCCGCAACACACGATGCTGCCCGAACTGACCGACGGGCGCGACGGCTTCATCCACGCCACCGACATGACCGGCGGATCCTCTGAAATGACGCTGCACTTCATCCTGCGCGATTTCGAACTGGACGGCCTCGCGCAAAAAGCCGCCATCCTGCAAGCCGTCTGCGACGCCATCGCCGCCACGGAACCGCGCGCCAAAATCACCTGCACCTTCACCAGGCAATACCGCAACATGCGCTACTGGCTTGAAACCGACATGACCCCCGTCACCCTTGCCCAAAACGCGGCCCGCAGCATCGGCATCGACCCCGTCTCGGTTCCCATTCGCGGCGGCACCGACGGCTCCCGGCTGACCGAGATGGGCATCCCCTGCCCCAACCTTTTCACCGGCATGCAGAATATCCACGGCCCGCTGGAATGGATCTCGGTGCAAGACATGGCCCAAGCCACAGATCTCTGCCTTGCCCTGGTGCAACAGGCAACGACCCGCTGACCTTTGCCGCGTGTCAGGTTAGGATCGAATCGCATGGAATCGGCGGTCACCTGCGCCGGACTGCATGTTTCGATACGACCGTTTCAATGACACCCTGACAAGCTCCGGCTCTGCCGTTTCATCTGTCTGCAAATATCCCACGGGGGTCCGGGGGCGTGAAGCCCCCGGTGCCTGCCAAGAAAGACCACATGGCCCAGCACATCTCGCCCTATCACGCCCCCGATTTTTACGCCCAAGCCCTTGCCAAGGGCCGTCATCGCGACATCGTGGGCGGGCGCTGGGATGAAACCGGACGCGCGCAGATGGCCCTGCTGCTGCACGAAGGGCTCGCCCCCGATCATCATCTGCTGGACATTGGCGCAGGCGCTCTGCGGCTGGGTTGCAAGGCCGTCCCCTATCTGAACCCCGGCCACTATTGGGCCACCGACCTGTCCGGCCCGCTGCTTCAGCGCGGCTATGATACGGAAATCGAAGACCAATCCCGGCTTTCCCCGACCCATCTGATCCAGGATGCGCACTTTGACTTCCCCGGCATCCCTGATCACATCACCCATGCCATCGCTTTTGCCGTCTTCACCCACCTGCCCGCCAATCACCTGCGCCGCGCGTTGATCCAGACCCGCGCCCGCTTTCCGTCCCTGCAAAAACTGCTTTTTACCGTCTTTCTGGCCCCCGATGCCGCCAGCAGCCTGTCGCCTGTCAAACAGCCCGATGGCGTCGTGACGCATGACACGCGCGCGCCCTATCACATGCTGGCCGCGGACGTGCTGCACCTGACCACCGCGTCGGGCTTCAATGCGGATCTGCGGCCAACCCGCCTGCCGCGCGGTCAGGTGCTGATCGTGGCGCAGCCGCATTAGGCCGCCGTTGCCAAAACCGCCGCGAAAGCGCAGCCTGAGCCGAACCCGATAGGAGGCCCAGATGCGCGCCCTGACCCTGCTGTGCTGTTTGCTGCCGCTGCCCGCCCTTGCCGAAACCCTCAGTCAGGAAATCGGCCGCAGTGGCCTGACCGCCACCGCCGCCCGGCTGGAAACCCTTGCCAGCCCCGGCGATGTAGACCGCTTCGCTCTGGGGGGTGTCCGCTTTCTTGCGGCGGTCGAGGCGGCCTTGCAAAAGCATTGGGCGGCCGGCTGGACCGATCCCACGGGCATGCTGCCCTTCCTGCGCCTGCCCGTTCCGGAAAACCCCGATCCGGTCCCGGCAGACCCCGCCCTGATCACCACGTTGTTCCGCGACATGGGCCTTGCGATGGAAACCGCCCGCGCACCTTTGGCCGATATTCCCGACAGCTCTGGCTTCGGGCTGGACATTTCCTTTGGCGACCTGTGGTTTGACGTCAACGCCAACGCCACCCGTGATCAGGGCGAGGATATGATGCCGCTGCTTGGCCCCGCCCTTTTGGGCTGGCGCTGGTCGGAACGCGATCCGGCCGCCCCCGCCCCCGTGGTGCGGTTTGACGTGGCCGATGCGGCCTGGCTTTCGGCCTACACCCATCTTCTGGGCGGCTTTTCCGATCTTGTGCAGGCCTATGACCCCACCGCGGCGCTGACGCAAACCCTGACCGCCAAGGCCGCGATGGCAGCCCTTGGCCCGGCCTTTTCCGAATATGAAAGCTATGGCCTGGGCACCGCCGCCGATGTGATTGCCACGCTGGACGCCGCCCTGTCGCAACAACCCGACGCCACCCGCACCCGATCGGCGCAGCAGCATTTCCTGGCGATGATCACCGACAACCGCCGTTTCTGGGCCTTGGTGGAAACCGAAACCGACAACGCGCAAGAGTGGCTGCCAAATGACCGCCAGACTTCGGCGCTTGGTCTGGTCCTGCCGCCCGGCACCGGAACGCGGTGGCTGGCGGTGCTGACCGATGTTGAAGGCCTGCTGCAAGGCACCCGACTTGTGCCCTACTGGCGCGTGGGCGATGGTGCGGGCGTGAATGTGGCCCGCATGTTTACAGATCCGCAACCCATTGACATCATTGGATGGATTCAGGGCCGATCCGCCGTGCCCTATCTGCAGACGGGCACGCTTGTCACCGCGGCAAGCTGGATGGCCTTTGAAGACATGATGCTGGGCGAGGCGATGCTGATGTCAATCTTCCTGAACTGATGGCCCGCAGGTCGCGATAAATGCGGCATCGCGCGCCCGCAACTCTGCATCAAATGCCGCCGCCGAAAGGTCCGGCGCCAATCCGAACCGGGCCAGCGCCGGGCTTGGGTCAAATCCAAGCAGGTCCAGATGACCGATGTCTTCCAATTGGCTGATCTGCTTTGGCGTCACGGTTTTCAGTTGCTCGACCATCCGCCAGACGCCATCCTTGCCCCAATCGCGCGCGGCCCGGATTTGCGTCAGGCGCGGGCGGCCATGTCGCGGCGGACCTGCTCTTTCCGGCTCATAGGCCCGCCGCAGCAGTTTCAACGCATAATGCAACCGCGTCAGCCCGTCAAAATGCAGCAACCGTCCCGGCGCGCTGTCGACATATGTCGGCCATCCCTCGGGGGCATGCAGTCCAAGCGTCAGGTCCAGCCCCGTGCGCACCACCGCCTTGCCCGCCCGATGCCCCGTAAGCCCATCCCTGAAGAACCGGGCCGCTTTGCCATAGATCTCCTCACCCACCAGAAAAAAGGCGTCGATGGGCCAGCGGAACATCCCTTCAAATATCTGCCCTTCCGGATGGTGCAGCCGTTGCACCCGCTCGGCCACCTGCAGACGCAGAAAACTGGCCTCGGCATGCAGGGACGCAAGTTCATCAACCATCCCGGCACCGTCGCGCACGAATTCATCGCAATCGCAATGCAGCAGAAAATCCACCTGTGTCTTCTTGTAGGTCTTGTTGGCGTTGTGGCGCTGCCGCCGGACATGCAACAGCGGTCGCGCGCGCACCTGCGCCCAATACGCCGCATCACACACCGTCAGGTGCAGACACGGCATTCCGGCCAAAGCCGCCTCGGCCACCGGATTGGGACGGTCCAGAAACAGATGCACCTCAGCCGCGCCCAAGGCCAGATAATGCGCGGCAAAGCTGATGATAAGGGGGGCGGGCTCATCCACCGTGGCCACCACCGCCCATGTCGGTTCCCGCATGTCGCCCCCTTGTTTTCTTATGTTAGCGATCCCGTTTCGCCGCCACAAGCAGGACCGTCCGCCATGGCTTCTTTTTTGTGATCACACGAAATTTTCATGTGATCACAAATGTCGCTTTTATGAATATTGCGCGCACTTCCCATTTTGCGACCGCCTGTTTCTGTGTCATGACGCCTTAAATCCAAGCTGATGGGACAGATAGATGAACATCCACGAATATCAGGCCAAGGCCCTTCTGCGCAGCTATGGCATCCCGGTGTCAGATGGCCGTGCCGTGACCAAGGCCGAAGAGGCGAAAACCGCAGCCGGAGAATTGGACGGGCCGCTTTGGGTGGTCAAGGCGCAAATTCACGCCGGCGGCCGCGGCAAGGGCCATTTCGTGGAACCCGAAGCCGGCGAAAAGGGCGGCGTGCGTCTGGCCCGCTCGGTCGGTGAGGCTGCAGAATTCGCCCGCCAGATGCTGGGCCGCACTCTTGTCACCGTGCAGACCGGCCCGGCGGGCAAGCAGGTCAACCGCATCTACATCGAAGACGGCAGCGACATCGACCGCGAATTCTACCTGGCCTTCCTGATCGACAGGGGCACCTCCCGCATCTCCATCGTCGCCTCCACCGAAGGCGGCATGTCGATCGAGGACGTGGCCCACGACACGCCCGAAAAGATCGTGTCCTTTGACGTCGATCCGGCCACCGGCCTGTCGGATTTCCATGGCCGCCGCGTTGCCTTCGCCTTGGGGCTTGAGGGCAATCAGGTCAAGCAATGCGTTGGGATTGTGAAAAATCTCTACAGGATGTTCGTCGAAAAAGACATGGAAATGTTGGAAATCAACCCGTTCTGCGTGTTGAAGGACGGCAGCCTGAAGCTGCTTGATGCGAAGATGAGCTTTGATGGCAACGCCATCTACCGCCACCCCGACATCGCCGCCCTGCGCGATGAGACCGAGGAAGATCCCAAGGAACTGGCCGCCAGCAAATTCGACCTGAACTACATCGCGCTGGATGGCGAAATCGGTTGCATGGTGAACGGCGCGGGTCTGGCAATGGCCACCATGGACATCATCAAGCTCTACGGGGCAGAGCCCGCCAACTTCCTTGACGTCGGCGGCGGTGCCACCAAGGAAAAAGTGACCGAGGCTTTCAAGATCATCACCTCGGACCCCAACGTCAAAGGCATCCTTGTGAACATCTTCGGCGGCATCATGCGCTGTGATGTGATCGCCGAGGGTGTGCTGGCGGCGGTGAAAGAGGTCGGTCTGAAAGTGCCGCTGGTGGTCCGGCTTGAGGGCACCAACGTCGATCTTGGCAAGGACATCATCCGCAATTCAGGCCTGAACGTGATTGCCGCTGACAACCTGTCGGACGCCGCACAGAAGATCGTGAAAGCGGTCAAGGGATGACCGGTGCAGGCATGATCCGCGCCGCCGCCCTTTTGGGCCTGCTGGCCAGTCCCGCGCTGGCGCAGGATGCCGATCCGCGCAACCAACTGGTCGAAGGCTACATGGCCTGCATGTCCGGTGGTGGCGAGGTGGCGGCAACCGAGGCCATGCTGACCGCGCTGGCCTGGACGCGCAACGATGATGGCGAAGACGGACTGGTGTATTTCAACCCCGGAGTGGGTGAAGATACCATCGTCTACATGGGCGATGACGGCAGCTTTTGCCACGTCGAAAGCCTGACCGTTGACAGTGCCACCGCATCCGAAATCCTCGCGGCCAGCCTTGGCGGAGAAGAGGGCGCGCCCTTTGACTACTCCAAGGACGACATGGGCTGCACCCGGCTCGATTTCGAAACCGGCGTCAGCGCCACCATCACATCAGGCGGCAACGACCCCACCTGCGCGTCGGACACCGACAGCGGTGTGCGGTTTGAACCGACCCCCACAGAATGAACTTCGGGCCGGTCCATCCGGCCTGTCCCGCAGTTGAACATCGAAGGAACGACCCATATGGCCGTACTCGTTAACGAAAACACCCGTGTGATCTGCCAGGGCTTCACCGGCTCGCAAGGCACCTTCCACTCGGAACAAGCCATCGCTTATGGCACCAAAATGGTCGGCGGCGTCACCCCCGGCAAGGGCGGCACCAGCCACCTGAACCTGCCGGTGTTCGATTCCGTCCATGAGGCCCGCGCCAAGACGCAGGCCAATGCATCGGTCATCTACGTGCCGCCGCCCTTTGCCGCGGACAGCATCCTTGAGGCCATCGACGCCGAGATGGAATTGATCGTCTGCATCACCGAAGGCATCCCGGTGCTGGACATGATGAAGGTCAAACG
>CAZCFC010000125.1:0-8237 GCA_964497815.1 uncultured Cypionkella sp. | reverse complement strand
CCCCGCCCCGCCGGTCGGGGTAACTGCCACAAAGGTGGCGGCATGGCTTATGCCGTCCCTGACTTGGCTGCGCAAATCTGGGTTTCTGGGCTATCCCAGATCAAAGAAACGGGCCAATGCGACGTCTGGCACCTTCTTGCAGAACTCGGTGTATTGCGACTCACGCGTTGCGATGAAGGTTTCCACAAACCGCGCGCCCAGCCAATCCTGTGCAAATGCCGATCCCCGCAGGCGCGCTATCGCCTCGGGCATAGTCTGGGCCCGTATTGCCGATCACGTCGGGCAGGGGTTCGATCTTTTCGATGTTCCCGGCCACCCCCGCCGCGAAGGTGGCGGCACAGGTCAGGTAGGGGTTTGTATCGCCCCCCGGCAACCGGTTTTCCACCCGCAAGGATCCTGCATCAGTAGTCCTTCGGTCCGCCGGTCCTGAACAAAGCTGATCACGCCGAGCAGTACCTGATCCGGCCCCGGGGCCTGATGGGCGCGGCCGATTTCGGGAAATCGCGGCACCTCTCGGATGATCAGTCGCGCCTGCGACAGCAGGTCGACGCCTTCGAAAACCTTGGTGCAGACGATGGTGTAATAGTCACAATAGCCCGCAAGCGACGCGAATTTCTTGAAGCCATTGATCCGCCAGCCGCCATCGACCTTGCGGCATTGAGTCTGGTTCGGATTTGAGGTCCAGTTCTGCCCGCCCTCGGAAATCGGCTGCGAATAGATCGCTCGTTTGGCAATGCCCCGGCGAAACTGCCGTTCGCGCAGGGTCGCAAAAGCGGCGCGGTCGGCGTCGGTCAGATTGTTCATCTCGAAGGTAAAGCGTGATCATGCCATCGACGAATTGTGCATGTTCAAGGTCAGCGCGGTTGCGCCGCAGTATTTGGCAATTTCGGCCGCGACCATGGCGTATTCGAACATCGAAAATCCCATGCCGCCGAATTCAACCGGGATGCACAGACCAAGAAAGCCTTCGTCCGCCAAGTCCCGGTAGTTTTCCACAGGAAAGCTGGCGTCGATGTCGATGCCCACTGCGCGGGCGGTGAACGTGTCGCGGCCCAACGTGTTGACGCGGCGCAGAACGGACTGCACCTTGGGACGGATGCGGGACAGGTCATAGCAGCCTGCGCTATAGCTCATGTTATTCCCCTGCGCCTATAACGCCAGCTTTCCTTGAAGCACGCCCGCCTGAACGACGATCTTGCCGTCCAATGCGATGGAGCAATTGCGCATCGGCAGATCGAACTGGCCCAGCGTGGGGCGGCCGGCGTCTTGGTTGGCACCTGTGGACCACAGGAAAGACCCCGGCAGCGCGCGGAATTCCATGGCCTGCATGTCGCGCTTGTCATACATCGCGGCGCTGACCCATTTGGCACCGGGACTGACGCCCCAGCCGACGTGGCTGATGCCGTGGGCGGTGCGGTCGCCCCATGCCTCCATGCACCTGCGCAGTGCGTCGATGCCGTCGCCCTTGATGGCGGTCACGAAATGACCTGCGACGGTGAAGTCGATGCGGCTGGTCAGGCAGGACTTGAAGGTCAGGTTCATGTCGCCCACGTCCATCACGACACGACCATTCACCGCATCCTTCCCCGGAAACGCAAGGCAAAGCCCGCCCGGCCAATGCGCCACGCCACCGGGGGTGGTGACGAAACCGGGGCCGCCGCCGCACGGCGCATCGCGCATTTCAGGTGCGTCGCGCAGCAGTTGAATGCCAAGAGTGACGCGCGCGGCGTGTTCTGCCTTGGGTTCGGTACGCTCCGGTATTTCGGGGTGTTCGTTGGTGATCACCAACAGCCGGGCGCGGCCCGCATCTTCGATTTCCGGCCATTCGGGCGCGTGGATCAGACCTTCGACCGTACAATCGACGATCAGGTCTTGCAGTTTCAACGCCGCGATTACGGCGCGGTTGCCTTGGATGGCCCAACTGGTGCCGGTGGATTTCACCGGAACCGGCGCGGCTTGCGCAGGGGTGGACATGGAGATCATGCAGAACTTTGCGCCAAGGTCATAGGCCGCCAATGCGCACAGATGCACCAGAACCGGCCGCGATTGGGTTTACGAGATGATCGCGACTGCGGTGCCGGGACCGATCCCGTTCAGGGCAAACACCCGCCGGAATGCGGCAAGCCATTTGCCCTCGATCCGATCTTGCAACATCGCGCGTCCCCTTTGCCGATCTGGCGTCAAGAACTTAACTCTGACGTTAAGCCTTCGATTTTCGCGGCAGTCTGTCAACATTTTGCGCTGGGGCAGGGCAAAGGTCTGCAAGAGGGGGCTAAAGCCGTTCCAGACGATGAAAGCCTGCCTGTTGATAGATCAACGCAGGGCCATCGTGGTGGACCACATCGACGATGCGACCGATGAAGATCATATGTGATCCGGCTTCGGTTGCATTTGTCACCTCACAAGACAGTCCCAGTACGGCCCCCGACAACAGTGGCAGACCGCGCGCGTCGGGCTGCCAATTGCCTTCGGCAAACTTGTCTTCTCCGGTCACGCCGCCCATCCCGGCAAAGCGCTGCGCCATGGCACCATTGCCGTCGTCCAGCAGGTTGACGTTGAAAAAGCCTGACTCTTGCACCGCCGCACAGGTGCCCGTGGCCCGGTTCAGGCAGGCCAGCAGGCTGGGAGGGTTGGCGGTGACCGAGCAGACGGCAGTCGCGGTAATGCCGCGCCGGCGGGTTCCCGCAAGGGCCGTGACAATCGTCACAGCCCCCGGAAAGCGCGCCATCGCGGTGCGAAAGCTGGCGGCGTCGATGGGCGCGCTCATCTTACGCTGCCCGCAGTTCGGCCAGATAGCCGGCGGCGGCGGTGGGGTCTGCGAACCACGGAAAGAAATCGCGCGGGTCGTCAAAGCCGTTGGTCATCCGATGGGCCAGTCGCGGTTCGGCGCAGGCTGTGCCCATGATCTCAAGGATGAAAGGCGGCGGCGGTTGCAGCATCATGTTGGTCCAGGTGACCACCCACTGTGCGTAATCCCAGAACTGGTTGAAGGTGCCCTGCATCCATGACTCGTCAAAGGGCGCGTCGCCATGGTCCAGAATGCGTTTCAGATAGATCGCGGCGGCCTTGGCGGCGTTGTTCGATCCCTGACCTGTGATCGGATCGTTCAGACACACCGCATCGCCCAGACCCAGCACTTTGCGCCCTGACGGCAAGGTGGCCACCGGATGCCGGATGGTCGGCGCAAAGCGGCCCGCAAGAATGCCGTTGTCGTCAGTCAACTGACAGTTTTTCGAGCGGTCGTATTCCCAGGGCAGGAAGGTTTTCAGGATGTTGAGTGATGTTTCCAGATGCTGTGCAGGCGTTTTCACATCGGCCCAGCAATCCATCGGCCCGCCGGGGATGCCTTCGAACACCATGATTTCACAAGGCCCCGTGGTGGTCAGCGCCGGAAAGACAAAGTATTCGCCCACACCGGGGATCAGGTTGAATTCGACTGCCGAATGTGGCGCGCGCGGGGTCATGCCTGTCACATAGGTCAGCGCCAGCGCCCGCATCGGTTTGTCATAAGCCGACTTCTGCGCGTCACGGGTGAACATCTTGCCCACCTCGCCCTTGCCCGAAGCGACAATGACCAGATCATCCTGCCGCGCATAGGTTTCAAGTTCGGGAATGCCGGCATCGGCAATCACCATCTGACCGCCAAGACGGCTGAATTCGGCCATCCAACGCGGCACTTTCACGCGCTGATCGACGGAATAGGCGTTGTGATCCAGCCGCGCTGCCCAGTCGATCGCCTTGGTCCCCGATCCATCCGGATTGGGCACGATGAAATTGATGCCTTCCACGGGCGGGCAGGCGTCTGACCAAAAGTCTAACCCCAGATCGCGTTCATGCTGAACGGCGTTGGAAAACATGCACTGGCTTGACAGAACCCGTCCGGTGGCGATGTCTTCGGCGGTGCGGTTTTGCACAATGCGCACGTGATGCCCGGCCTTCAACAGGCCAATGCCCAGTTGCAGCCCGGACTGTCCGCCGCCAATGATGGTGATGTTTCGCATGTATAGCTCCCTGAATATTATGATTTATGACATCAGCCTGGGGATGGCGGGCACGGCCTGTTCCGGCCCCATCGCGCTGTAGCCGCCATCGACGCAGATATCGGTTCCGGTGATAAAGCTGGCGCTGTCCGAACACAGGAACAGCACCACCTGGGCGACTTCTTCGGGGTTGGCCACGCGACCCAGCAGGTGAAAGGGCGCGGCAACGGCATCGGTTTTGGCGCGGTTGCCGCCGGTCAACTGATCCATGATGTTTGACCACGTCCATCCCGGCGATACCGCGTTGACGCGGATGCCGTCGGGGGCCAGATCCATCGCCTGATTGCGGGTCAGTTGCAGGATGGCAGCCTTGGACACCGGATAAAGCCAGCGCCCCGTCTGCGCCACACGTGCCGAAATCGAGCCAAAATTCACGATGGCACCCTTGGTTTGGGCCAGTTCCACCCGCGCCGCCTGCATCAGCATGACCGACCCCACGACGTTGATGTCCAGCGCCTCAAGCCACTGGCTGCGGGTCGAGTCGGCACCGTTGTCCAGATAAGAGCAGGCAACGTTGACCAGAAAATCAATGCGGCCGAACCTGGCCTTGGTGGCGGCCACCAAGGCTGCGATCTGGGCATCATCGCGCAGGTCGGTCCTGCAAAACCCCACACCGTCGGATTCGGGGGCGGGCGCGATGTCGGCCACCATCACCCGCACCCCGGCATCCCGGAACGCGGTAACAACGGCCTGCCCGATCTTGGTCGCCCCGCCCGGCACAATCGCCACTTTCCCCGCCAAACCTTTCATCCGCCACCCCCTGATCCTTTGAATTTGAAAGAGCCTCTGCCCGGTTCGTGCGCCGTGCTATCCGCCAAGCGGGCGGACTATCCGGAAAACGAAAAAATCGTCATGCGCGGGGTTCACATTCGGCAAACCGTGTTACGCTGACGGCGTTGCCAGATCGCGCCACATTGGGGAGGGCTATGCAGATTTCCGGCGCAGCACCTTTGGGCGCACATGTGTTGTTCCAGACCGCCGATCTGGACGAGGCGCGCGACCGCGTGGCGGCAGTGTTTTGCCCGCATCGGCTGGACATCATCGGTCAGGGGGGTGTGGACGCACGGCATCATCATGTGCCGGGGGATCGGCTGTCGCTGAACTACATCCAATATGGCGCGAAAACCCTGATCGCACCCGGAGAACTGGACCGCTTCTATCTGCTGCAGATCCCACTTTCGGGTGGGGCAGCCATCGTCAATGGCAACGACCGCTATTACTCCAACCCTGTGCGGGCGGCGGTGCTGAACCCGCATTTGCCCACGACGATGATATGGGAAGAGGGCACGCGCCAGATCCTTGTGCAGATCGACCGCCGCGCGATGCAAGCGCACCTTTCGGAGCAACTGGGCATCAGTGCCGAACGGCCCCTGACCTTTGCTGGCGGGTTGGATATGTCCGGTGGGGCCGGGGCAGCCTTGCGGCGGTTGGTGCTTTTTCTGGTGGCCGAAGCAGATGCCGGCAAGGCCCCGATTGGCGCGGGGATGATGGGGCGGGCGGTGGAAAGTGCTGTCCTGTCGGGGCTGCTGGAGTCGCATCAGCATGACTACACCGCGCATCTGGGCCGCAGACGTGCCGCGCCGCGCCCGCGTCACATGCGGCTGGCCGAGGGTTATATCGACGCGCATCTGGACCAGCCGCTGACCATCGAGTCCATCGCCGCCGCCGCCGGGATCAGCCCCCGCGGCCTGCAACTGGCATTTCGGCAGCATCGTGGCACCACGCCCCTGGGGTTTTGGCGTGACCGCCGTCTGGCCTGCGCACATGCTGACCTTATGGCCGGGACTGGCAGCGTTACCGAGATTGCGCTGCGCTGGGGCTTTGCGCATTTCGGGCGGTTTTCGGGGGCCTACCGCGCCCGCTATGGCCTGTCGCCGCGCGATACGCTGCAGGCTGGCAGGGCCGAAGGCTATCAGGACTGACCGCAAGGCCGATTGTGCAAACAGCACCGACAAGCCGCGCTTTGCCTGTTTTATGGGCGGCTTGCGGCGAAATCCGGCAGCTTTGCCGCGAAACTGGACCAAAGCTCACAAACCGCTTTAGGAACGCCCGGGCATGTGGAAAAACGACAGTCAGCCCAGAAAGAACCGCACATGTCCATTCTTGCCAGCATTCATCACCTGACCCACTACACCTATGACCGCCCGGTGACTTTGGGTCCGCAGGTGATCCGTCTGCGCCCGGCGCCGCACAGCCGGACGCGGGTGGTGTCGCATTCGCTGAAGGTCAGCCCCGCGAACCATTTCGTGAACTATCAGCAAGACCCCTATGGCAACTGGCTGGCGCGCTATGTCTTTCCTGATCCGGTGACGGAACTGAAGATCGAGGTCGATCTTACGGCGGATATGACCGTCTACAATCCGTTCGATTTCTTTGTCGAGGCCAGCGCCGAGACATGGCCGTTCGAGTATCCCGCCGAGATTGCCGATGATCTGGTGATCTACCGCACATGCGACGCGCCGGGGCCGCTGCTGCAAGGCTTTCTTGCCCGGGTGCCGCGTGATCCGCTGCGCACCACGGATTTTATCGTGCGGCTGAATGCGCAACTGGCCTCTGAGATCGGGTATGTCATCCGGATGGAACCGGGGGTGCAGTCGCCCGAAGAAACGCTTGGCATCGGCACGGGGTCTTGCCGTGATACGTCTTGGCTGCTGGTGCAGGCGCTGCGGCATCTGGGTTTTGCGGCGCGGTTTGTCTCGGGCTATCTGATCCAGTTGAAGCCCGATCTGGTGGCGATTGACGGTCCGGCCGGCACCGCGCAGGATTTCACCGATCTGCACGCCTGGTGCGAGGTTTATCTGCCCGGCGCAGGTTGGATCGGGCTGGACCCGACCAGCGGTTTGTTGACCGGCGAAAGCCATATCCCGCTTTCGGCCACCCCGCACTATTCCAACGCCGCACCGATTTCAGGCATGGCCAGCTATGCCGAGGTGTCATTCGATTTCGATATGACGGTGACACGCGTGGCCGAACATCCACGCATCACCAAGCCGTTTTCGGATGCGGCATGGGCCGATCTGAACGCGCTGGGCCACAGGGTTGATGCTGCGTTGGCAGCGGGTGATGTGCGCCTGACGATGGGCGGCGAACCGACCTTTGTGTCGATTGATGATTTTGAGGCGGGCGAGTGGAACACCGATGCCGTGGGGCCGACGAAGCGCGTCTTTGCCGATGCGTTGATCCGCCGTCTTCAGGCCAAATTCGCGCCGGGCGGTTTTCTGCACTACGGCCAAGGCAAGTGGTATCCCGGTGAATCCCTGCCGCGCTGGACCTTCAGCCTGTATTGGCGCCGTGATGGCAAGCCGATCTGGCACAACCCCGATCTGATCGCGCCGGAACTGTCCAAGGGGGCAACGCCAGCGCAGGCTGTGGCCTTGCTGCAAACCATCGCGGAAACCTTGGGGCTGCCCGCCGATAACGTGACGCCAGCGTTTGAAGACCCGGCCGAGTGGATCGTCAAGGAAGGCAATCTGCCGGAAAACGTGACGCCCGAAAACTCGCACCTGAAAGACCCCGAGGAACGCAACCGCATTGCGCGGGTGTTTGCGCGCGGGCTGACCGAACCTTCCGGCTTTGTGCTGCCGGTGCAGCGCTGGCAATCGCGTGCGGCGCAAAGCTGGGTGTCGGAAAAATGGGCGTTGCGGCGGGGGCATCTGTTTCTGGTGCCGGGGGACAGCCCGGTCGGCTATCGTTTGCCGCTTGGGGCGCTGCCCCATGTCAAACCCGCCGATTACCCGCATGTGCATCCGTCCGACCCGTTCGATGATCGTGGCGCGTTGCCGGATTTTGCCTTTGAACCCGCCCAGGCCCGTGCCGCCTTCACCGCGTCTGAGGCTGTGCAAGACAGGCGCGAACAGGTGATTTCCGATGTCGCGGGCACCGTGCGCACCGCGATTTCGGTGGAACCCCGCGATGGGCGGCTGTGCGTGTTCATGCCCCCGGTCGAGAAGGTCGAGGATTATCTGGAACTGGTTGCCGCCGCCGAGGCCGCTGCAAAGCTGCACGGCGTGCCGGTGCACATCGAGGGCTACGGCCCGCCCAATGATCCGCGCCTGAACGTCATCCGCGTTGCCCCTGATCCGGGTGTGATCGAGGTGAACATTCATCCCGCCCACAACTGGGCCGAGGTCGTGGCGACCACCGAGGCGGTGTACGAAGAGGCCCGGCAATTGCGGCTTGGTGCTGACAAGTTCATGA
>CAZCFC010000124.1:0-8288 GCA_964497815.1 uncultured Cypionkella sp. | reverse complement strand
GCCACGGCTGGCCAAGGCCCTTGAGACAGCAGCGGTTGAGAGGTCATCGGGGATCGGCCAGCGCCCGCGGTTCCGTTCAACCGTGCCGGGTATGGCGACCCGAACTACGGTGCGTCCGGGCGGTGTCCGGCTGATCGAACGGGTGGAAGGTCTGGGCGACGGTCTGGTGTCGCCCACGCAGGCCAGTGCACTGCACGCCCTGCGCCGGGGGCTGGCGATTTCATTGGCGATGGCAGAGACCTTTGCCGCACAGTCAGGGCTGGCCGAACTGAAAAAAGCCAATCTGGAAGGGCGCTTGGCCGAAGTAAGGCGGGTCGAGTTTACCGAACTTCTGGCTGCCGAGGCACTGATTTCCCTGCATGTCTTCGCCAATGCCACGGCGTTTTTATTGGCGCCGCAATTGGGGACGCTGACAGTTGAAGTGGGCGCAGTTGAGGAAATCCTGACTGACAATGCCCCGCTGGCGCTGCAAGGTGCGCTGTGGGAACTGGATCAGGACATCGGCATTCTGGCACCCGATGAACCCCGTCTGATCGCCGTCGTGGCCGCGTTTTCTGAAGCATTGATGCAGCGCGTTGCCCTGCGCGCCGAAGGTGCCCCCCGGCTGGAGGCGTTTGCGGCAGGTGCATGGCGGGTAGAGGCCGATCAACTGGCCATTGCGGGCTTCAAACCCGCGCGCGTGGCCAAGGGCGGCGCTTTGACGATGCAATTCAAAAAGCCCACTGATGTCGTCGGCAACCATATTGCGAAGTATCAAAGCCTGCGATTGGCAAAAATGCTGATGGCCTATGATTTTGAACGCAAGCTGAATCCATTCGCAGAACTGGGTGGGTTCATCTTTACTTTCATGGGCGATGGTAAGCCGGGCACTGGAAAAACGACGCTTATTCAGATGATGGCAGGTCTGCTGGACGGCTATTGCAAGGTGGCTGGCTATCCATTTCGTTATCAGAACTTTTCGATTGATCAGATTGACAGTTACCAGGGCAGGTCGGGGCAGAATGCAAAGTCTTTTATTGATCATGTGATAGACCCATCCGTCATTGGATTTGGCACGATTGATGACATTGATCAGGTGGCAGGCAAGCGGGGAGATCGGCAATCCTCGGCGGGTCAGCAAGAGGTAACGGCGGTTTTCATGGGCGCTTTTGCTGGTGCTAATACCGTTGTGCGTGGGAATTGTACCTTTGGGATGTTTTCGAATTACCCGGAGAATGTGGATGATGCGCTGCGCCAACGCGCCGGGGCGCGATTTTTAGTGGATGGACCGCAAAGCCGGGAAGACTATATCGATATTCTTGCTTTGCTTCTTGGCAAAAATCACTCGATCCCATTGGGTGAACACAACCTTTTTGCGGCGCAAGAGATCAAAAAAGCCGTTTCCGCAAGTTTTGATGGTTACGCAAAGCCCCATGAAGCCGGCTTGATCAAGGTTTGGGACAAGATGTCCGCCGAGGTTGGTCAACTGAACACATTGGCAAAGCTTGGAGCATACCTGAAGGCAATACAGCAGGCTGATGAACGCTTTACCGGACGCGCCATCAAAAATATCACTGATGCAGTGAAGGTCCGCGCGATGGATTTTGAATTGCCCGATGCTTGGATGGAGAACCCAGAGATATTTCTGTTCAAGAATTATGACGAAAAGTTGTCGATGATCAAAGACCTGATGCAGCCGATTTCGGTCGATATGGTTATTCAGGAAATAAACCGCTACGCGGACAGTGAGTTCCGCTATGCAGACAAATCAGATCAAGTGGCAATTGAAACAATGGTGCGTGACTTTGGTCGGCAAGATGAGGCAAAGCGCCGTTATCTGGAGGCAAAGTCGTGAAGCGGTTGATCGAAAGGGGTTTGATGTTTGGAAACCTTATTGAGGTTTCTTCACCGCAGTTGATTGAGCGATACAACCGGGCTTTGAAACATTTGACTGGTAAAGTGACTGCGCTTCGGGATTTCCACATTGATATCTCGGGATATTCACCAGAGATTGGAGATGAACTGTCTGATGATCTATATTTGAACCCAAATGGATGTAATCGACAGTTTATTCTTTTGACGACCAGCCAAAAGCACGCCCCACTTTTGAACGCGAAGTTTTCAACGTCGCGTGGAATATTGCAGCAGTTTATAGAAAAAAACGAGACTCAGCTTTTCGCCCTAACAGCCCGAGATGCCATCGCTGGCGAGCTGCAGAATTCTGTTTATGAGGTATCAAGTCCTGCCAAGTTGTTGGATATTCGTCAGATCACGATCGAAGCCGATACCATTGGGGGGCATGTGGCTGATGCGGAAAAGCTGGCGAAGTTGATAGATCGCTTCAGGTCGGAACCTGATGGCTGGCGTGATGATGTGCTGATCTCTGAAATGATTGAATTGGCGAAAAAGACCGGTGATGTGACCCGTGTCCCAATATCATTGCCTGCTATGACCTTTGAACAACCTAATTATTGGACGACCCATTTTGGGGGCGTTTATGTTTTTAGGGATGTGAAATTTCCAGCCGTGATTTCTACGCTTCCGCGCACCAGTTTGGGAAAGCTTCCAGTTGCTCCAGTGATGGATCTATCACAGCGCAATGAGGTGGCAGATTGGTTGGAAAGAAGCGGTTTGGTCGAACCCATTGTGCAAGCCCGTGGCATGGACGCAGCTGCCGTGTTGCGGCAAAAGATGGACTTTATTCTGGTTGACGCCGCTGACGCCCTCGATTTGGATATTGGTGACGCCCGAAGAACCGAGCTGCGAAAAATCGCATACAGGCTTGGAGAGAATCTGCCAGATGAATTTTTAGGCCTTGCGGCCCTTTTACGTTGGATAGAAGGGGCGGGTGATTGGCCCCGGATTACATCAGAACATGCGGCCTATTTCTACACCCTGCGCGCAGCAGCAGGTCCTCAGCGGGATCTGGTCAATATGCTGCTGTCAGAACTGTCACCAATGGACGTCCGGCAGATGTTTATCCTGCATAAAGAGCTGTTTTATGACGCCTATAAAAATTGGTCCGAGCGTAAGCGTAAATATGTCGTTGATTTCCTTGAGCGTGAATACAAGGTTGATGCTCAGGGCGCAAGAGAAGCACTTTTCGGACCAGAGCCTTCGATGGATGCGCGGGCGCGCCCGGAACCCCGGCACGGTCGAACTCCAGAGCCAATTGTTGGGCCTTGGGGTGCGGTGGTAGGGGCTCGCAGATGATCGCTCTTATACGTCTTGTTGTGTTTGGTTTTTTAGCACTGAGTGTTGTGTACGTTTTGGTGTCGCTTTATTCGCAGTCCGTCCGCCGGGAAAAGCTGGAAAAGAAATTCGATGCTGGCGGGATCAGCGGTGATCGGGATGCTTATATCAAGGCTGGAATGACTGCCTATCAAAAAGGCTTGCGGCGCAAGTTGATATGGCTGGTATATATCATTCCCATGGCGGTTGTGGCGATTACAGTCTACTTCGTGAACTATCAGTAGGAGAGCAGCAATGTGGAATTTCTTGAAGTGGACTCTGAGGATTACTTTGATCCTTATAATCGGAGGATTTCTGCATTATACGCTGCCGCAGCATGATATTGTAAGAATCACGAATACCTATAACCGTTTGACGACAGTGGGTACTGAAAATGCATGGGCCTATGCGTCACCGGACACTGGTACAGCGGAAAGTGTGTCAACGCGGGACATTCGGTTCA
This sequence comes from uncultured Cypionkella sp., assembly GCA_964497815.1. GTDB lineage: Bacteria > Pseudomonadota > Alphaproteobacteria > Rhodobacterales > Rhodobacteraceae > Cypionkella. Next base: position 4,615 of record CAZCFC010000124.1, on the reverse strand, counting down.
TTGACGCCGCCTTTGCGGATGGGTCTGTCATTGTTTACCGTAATGAAGACACCGGTTGGGTTTGGCCGCCCTATTTCAAGTATGACAGTTCGAATTTGCAGGCCGAGGCGGGGAATTTGAAATCCACACAGTCAGCACCCAAGTGGGTTTCTGTCACTCATTACGGATGGCGGTTTCCATTCTTGTCGATTTATCCCAATGCCGTTTCGGTGAAAGAAGTCGCTGGGCCGGACGTTCGGATCATCCCGTATGTGAACATCGTGGTGTTGTTGGCGCTTGCCTTTGGGGTGTTCATGCTTCGACGGATGTGGCAGCAATTCTGGGAACGCTCAGTCGAGCCGGTGGTCGCCGAAGTGGGTGAAACCTGGGATGGGGTCGAGGCGCGCGCAGACGCTGTCGCCGGGTCGGCAAAGGGCGCGTTCGGGCGATTTTGGGCATGGCTTGCAACATGGCGCGGCAAGCCAAAGCGTTGAGATAAAAGAGATCCCACGGCCTGCCTAAGGCCATGGGATCACTGGTTACCCCCGAAGCGTGCCTCCGGTTGCTTTGCTGACCTTTTCGATGATTCTGGCCGAAACCGCCTCGATATCGGCATCGGTCAGCGTCTTGTGGGTGGGTTGCAGCCGCACCGTAAGCGCTATGGACTTTTTGCCCGTCCCCATTTGCGCCTCGGCCTTGTCGCCGGTAAATTGATCAAACAGGCGGACACTTTCGATCAAGGCCTTGTCGGCGCCAGCAGCGGCGTTGATCGCCGTCAACGCTTCGACGGATTTATCAACAACAAAGGCGAAGTCGCGGTCAACCGCCTGCAGATCCGATAGCGTAAGTGCCGGTTTTGTCGGGGTTTTTATCTTGGGCATCGGTACGTTCTGCACCAGAATGGTAAAGGCGATGGCAGGGCCTTTCACATCAAGAGCCGCCAGTACCCTGGGGTGAACCTCGCCAAAGGTGGCGATTGCATTCGGGCCAAGGCCGATGACGCCAGAGCGGCCCGGGTGCCACCAGGCGGCAACTTTGCGGGTGATTTGAACGCGCGTGGGTGCACCGATTGCGGCAAGAATCGCCTCGGCATCCGCCTTTGCGTCAAACACATCCACCGGGCGGCGGCTGGAGTGGGGGTCGCGCGGCGCGGTCGCACCGATCAGAAGCCCGGTGGCTTGCAGGTGTTGCTCGCCGGGTTCTCCGCCATGGAAGGCGGGGCCAACTTCGAACAGGGCCATGTCCATGAAACCGCGGGCCTGATTGCGGGCGGCGGCGCGCAAAAGGCCGGGCAGCAGATCAGGGCGCAAGTGGGTCATCTCGGAGGAGATGGGGTTTTCGACGCGGACCGCATCGGATCCCCCGCCGAACAAGGTCGCTGCGGCGTGGTCGATGAAGCTGTATGTGACGCATTCGTTATAGCCCAAGGCTGCCAGACTGCGGCGGGCGGTGCGCTCGCGGGTTTGCAGGGGCGTCAGAATCGGGCGAGGCACGCCAGCGACACGGCGCGACAGCGGCTTGCCTTGCAGCTTGGTCAGGGACGCCACGCGGGCGACCTCCTCGACCAGATCAGCCTCGCCCAGCACGTCGGGGCGCCAGGTTGGGGGGGAGGCCATATCGCCGTCAAACGCGAAACCAAGTGCTTCCAGCGTTTTGCGCTGTTCGGATTCCGGAATGTCCATGCCGACCAGGCTGATCACGCGGGCGGGGTTCAGGCGATAAGCGCGGGTGGTATCAACCGGCACGCCATCTTGTGCCACATCAGACGCCTCACCACCGCAGAGATCAAGGATCATCTGGGTGGCCAGGTCGAGGCCCGGCAAGGTGAACGCCGGATCGACGCCACGTTCAAAGCGATAGCGCGCATCAGAGTTGATTTTCAACGCGCGGCCCGTTGTGGCCACGGTGATCGGGTCCCACCACGCGGATTCGAGGAAGACATCGGTAGTTTCCGGGGTACAGCCCGAGAGTTCGCCACCCATGATTCCGGCAAGAGATTCAACACCTTGCTCGTCGGAAATCACCATCTGACCCGCGCGCAGCATATAGGTCTTGCCGTCAAGTGCTGCGAACTCTTCGCCACCCGCAGCGGCATGGATGCGCAGTTGTCCCCGGACTTTCGCCGCATCAAAGACGTGCAGCGGCCGGTTCAGGCCATAGGTAAAATAGTTTGTAATATCGACCAGTGTCGAAATCGGGCGCAGGCCGATGGCTTTCAGCCGGTTCGCCAGCCAATCCGGCGAGGGGCCGTTCTTGACGCCGCGAATGGTGCGGCCAGCAAAATGCGGGCAGCCTTTCGCCTTCAGATCGGCTGAAATTTCCACCTGCACCGGGCTGGCAAAGCCACCCTTGATCGCCGGGATTGGCAGTTGTTTCAACGTACCCAAGCCACGTGCGGCAAGATCACGCGCGATGCCACGTACGCCCAAGGCGTCGGGGCGGTTCGGGGTGATCTTGATGTGGATCATCGGATCAACCAAGCCGGGACGGTTCTCGGCCAGCCAGTCGACAAACTTTTGTCCCACCTCGCCCGAGGGAAGTTCTATGATGCCGTTGTGCTCATCCGACAGTTCCAGCTCTCGTTCCGAAGCCATCATCCCGTGCGATTCAACGCCGCGGATTTTGCCGATGCCAAGGGTCACGTCGATGCCGGGCACATAGTCGCCGGGTTTGCACAGCACCACAGTGATGCCTTCGCGGGCGTTTGGCGCACCACAGACAATCTGCTTTTCGCCCTCATCCGTCAGCACCCGGCAAACCCGCAGCTTGTCTGCGTCGGGGTGTTTTTCGGCGTGCAGCACGCGGGCGATGGTAAAGGGCGCAAGTTTCGCCACCGGGTTCACCACCTCTTCGACCTCAAGCCCAAGGTCGGTGAGGGCATAGAGTATGTCCTCAAGCGGGGCAGAGGTTTCGAGGTGATCTTTCAACCAAGACAGGGTGAATTTCATGGCGCGGCCCTTCGGGAATTGTCGAATGCGGGATTAGCGCATCGGGCGGCAAAGGGAAAGCGGCAGGGCAATGGTTTCGCATTCGGAAACGGGTTGTCGCCAGATCGGCGCATCTTTCGCCACATTCTGCGCGCGGGGATCGTATAGACTGCCCCCTATGATGGATCCAATGTTTGACATCCCCAAGGACCGTAAGCGCCTCAACGTGGGCAAGCTTTGTGTATTGCTGGGCATGACGGTGCTGCTGTACATTCTGGTCGCCCAGCAGTTCAACCAGGCCGCACAGGTCTTGGTGCCAAGCGTTGCACGGTAAATAGCGGCGGCGCCTTTGATAGGGGGCTGGGTTAACCCCAGCCTACCCCCTTACGAAGACAGCCCACCCGCCAGATCTGGCATGTCCAGCGCTGCAAAACCGTAGTGTTTCAGCCACCGCAGGTCGGATTCGAAAAACGCCCGCAGATCAGGGATGCCGTATTTCAGCATGGCGATGCGGTCGATGCCCATGCCAAAGGCAAAGCCCTGCCATTCATCGGGATTGACCCCTGCAGCCTTCAGCACTTTGGGGTGGACCATGCCAGAGCCCAAAATCTCCATCCACTTGTCGCCCTGACCGATCTTCAACTGACCACCTTCCCAGGAACAGCGGATGTCCACTTCGGCCGAAGGTTCGGTGAAGGGGAAGTGTGAGGCACGGAATCGCAGTTCGACCGAGGGCACCTCAAAGAAGGCGCGGCAGAATTCTTCCAACACCCATTTCAGGTTCGCCATCGAGATGTCGCGATCAATCGCAAGGCCTTCGACCTGATGGAACATCGGGGTGTGGGTCTGGTCCATGTCCATCCGGTAGACGCGACCCGGAGCGATGACGCGGATCGGCGCGCCTTGTTCTGTCATGGCGCGGATTTGCACCGGGCTGGTGTGGGTGCGCAGCACGTGCGGCGGCCGGTCATCCCCGGCGGCGCGGTTCATGAAGAATGTGTCATGTTCTTGCCGGGCAGGATGTTCCGGCGGGATGTTCAGCGCGTCAAAATTGTACCAATCGGATTCCACCTGCGGGCCTTCGGCCACGGCAAAGCCCATGTCGGCAAAGATCGCGGTCAGCTCTTCCATCACCTGGCTGACAGGGTGGATGGTGCCCTGACGGCGCGGGCGGCCCGGCAGCGTCACGTCCAACCATTCCGAGCGCAGGCGCTCATTCAGCGCAGCATCGCCAAGGGCGGCTTTTTTCGCGCGCAATGCGGCGTCGATTTCATCTTTCAGAACGTTCAGCATGGCGCCTGCGGCCTTGCGCTGATCTGGTTCCATCTTGCCCAGACCGGCCATCAGGGCAGAGATCTCACCCTTCTTGCCAAGGGCGGCCACGCGCAGATCTTCCAACCCGGCCTCGTCGCCCACATTGGCAACGGCGGTCAGATATTTGGCCTTCAATGCGTCAAGCCCGTCCATGGCAATCCCCTATTCCTGCGGGTTTCGTGCTAGCGGGCAAGGGTCGGATTTGCAAGCAGGCCCACCAAAAGAAAAAGCCCCGCCGCAAGGGGCAGGGCTTTTTCGGTACTGTTGGTTGGCTTATGCCAAAGCTGCCTTGGCTTGGGCGGCGATAGCGTTGAACGCCTCGGGCTCATGCACGGCCAGGTCGGCCAGAACCTTGCGGTCCACTTCGATACCGGCTTTGGCCAGACCGTTGATGA
>CAZCFC010000123.1:3519-8349 GCA_964497815.1 uncultured Cypionkella sp. | reverse complement strand
AGACCGCGCGCAGGGCAGTGTTGGTGTCATACATCGGCGTGGTGCGGAAGGGGCGTGCGGCGGGGCGTTCCTCGTTCGGGTAGCCGACCGAAAAGCGCATCTGGTAATTTTCGATGACCTTCGGCACGGTATAGCCCGGCGTGGTCCAGGTGCCAAAGCGCGAGACGTCAAAGCCGCGCGGGTCGCGTTCGACCTCACCTTCGATCATCCATTGCGCCAGCGCCAGACCCATGCCGCCGCCTTGGCTAAAGCCTGCCATCACCGCGCAGGCCGACCAGTAATTCTTCAGCCCCTGCACCGGACCGATCAGCGGGTTGCCGTCGGGGGCGAAGGTGAAGGGCCCATGGATCACGCGCTTGACACCCGTGCGCTCCAGCACGGGGAAGCGGCGGTTGGCGAACATCACCGAGTCTTCGATCTTGTCGAATTGCTCGTTCAGAAGTTCATGGCCGAAGTTCCACGGGGTGCCATCGACCGACCACGGCTCGCAGGGTTTTTCGTAGAAACCGATGCACAGACCACGGCCTTCCTGACGCAGGTAGGACTCACCCCCCGGGTCCATCACATGCGGGAATTCCTTGCCCGATTTCAGGATGTCCATGATTTCGGGGATGTCGTCGGTGACCAGATACTGGTGCGCCATCGGCAGAAGCGGCAGGTAAACCCCTGCCATCGCACCAATTTCCCGCGCCCAAAGGCCGCCTGCGTTTACCAGATGCTCGCAATAGACCGTGCCTTTTTCGGTCACGACTTCCCAGCCCTCTGCGGTCGGGTTGGTTTCCAGCACGCGGTTGTGCAGCACGATCTCGGCCCCGCCCATCCGCGCGGCCTTGGCATAGGCATGGGTGGTGCCCGACGGATCAAGGTGGCCGTCCAGCGGATCATAGAGCGCGCCGACGATGCCTTCGAGGTTCACCATGCCATAGGTGAAGTTCTTGATTTCCTCAGGCCCGAGGATCTCGGTGTCCAGACCCATATAGCGGTGCTTGGCGCGCTCGGCCTTCAACTGTTCAAACCGCGCCTGATTGTCGGCAAGCGTGATGCCGCCGACATGGTGCAGCCCGCAGGACATGCCGGTGATCGCCTCAAGCTCTTTGTAAAGCCGGATGGTATAGCCCTGCAACGCCGCCATGTTGGTGTCGCCGTTCAGGGTGTGAAACCCACCCGCCGCGTGCCAGGTCGAGCCGCTGGTCAGTTCGGACCGCTCGATCAACATCACGTCCGACCACCCCAGTTTGGTCAGGTGATACAGAACCGAACAGCCGACTACGCCGCCGCCGATGACAAGAACGCGGGTATGGGTTTTCATGCGGAATCCTTCCAAAGCGGGGGGCAGGCCTGCCCTTTGCCCTTGGATAAAGCCGTTTCGCGGCTTTGTCGTGGCATTACCGACCAAAGGTGTCGCTTTTTGCGCAGGCTTTCGCGTGATTTCGCTGCGATGGACCGCGCGTGCGGCTTGGGATAGCAAGGGCACAGCAATATGGGGTGCATGATGCAGGGCAGACTGTCTGGAATTCTGGTCGGGGTGGCGGTGGTGCTGGTCGCTATGGTGGCCCTGCGCCCGCTGCTGCCCATCGACGAGACGCGCTATCTGTCGGTGGCATGGGAGATGTGGCTTTCCGGCGATCCGGTGCATCTGACCAAGAACGGCGAGATGTACACGCACAAGACGCCGCTTTTGTTCGGGATGATCAATCTGGTCTGGCTGGTGACGGGCGTGTCCGAGTTTGCCGCCCGTCTGGTCGGGCCTGCCTGCGCTGTGGCGATGGTGGGCGGCACCGGGTTGCTGGCACGGCGGCTTTGGCCCCAACAGGATCTGGGGGGGCGCGCCGCGGTGATCCTGTCGGGTTTCACCGTCTTCTTGATCTACGGTTCGGCCACGATGTTTGATGCGCTGCTGGGGCTGGGCGTGCTGGGCGGGGTTGCTTCGCTGTGGCGGATCGGGCAGGGAGACGGCCTGCGCGCCTGGGTCGGGTTTGGTCTGGCGTTGGCGTTCGGGGTTTACGCCAAGGGGCCGGTGATTTTCGTGCATCTGATGCCGATGCTGATCCTGCTGCCACTGTGGGCGTCGGAAAAGCCGAAATTAGCCAGCGTGATGAAGGGCTTCGGCCTGTCGCTGCTGGTGGCTTTGGCGCTGGTGGCGTTGTGGCTGGTGCCAACGCTGATCACCGCCACGCCCGAATTCCGTACCGAACTGCTGTGGACCCAATCTGCGGCCCGCGTGGCTGGTGGGATGGCGCATGACCGGCCTTTCTGGTTCCTTGCGGCGCTGCTGCCGGTGCTGCTGTTCCCATGGGGCTGGAACCTTGGCCTTTGGCGCGGGGCCTTTGCCCTGCGCGGTGATCCTGCGCTTCGGCTTTGTGCGATCTGGGCGGGGTCGGCGCTGATCCTGTTTTCGCTGATTTCGGGCAAGCAGGCACATTATCTGGTGCCCGCCTTCCCTGCCGTGGCGCTGCTGTTTGCGCGTGCGGGGCAGGGCAGGCGCAGTTTTGCCGCAGTGCCGTTGCTTGCCATGGCGGGTCTGGTGGCGGTTTTGGCCCCGGGGCTGGTGCCGTCCTCTGGTGCGGCGGGGGGGCTGGCGGCGCATTGGCCGTTGCTGACCTTTGCCGCCCTGTGCGGAGTGCTTGCCTGGGCCGTCTGGCGGTTGCCGACCCTGCCAGGACATCTGCTGGCGGGGGCAGGGGTGGCGCTTGGGCTGCATGGTGTCATCGCCACCACGGGGCTGTATGCGGCCTATGACGGCCGGCCGCTTGCTGCGCAACTGGCCGTGCATGCCGATGCCGGCCTTGCCAGCTTCAATGCCCAATATCATGCCGAGATCAACTTTCTGGCCGGACTGACCAGCCCCGTCGCCCTGCTGACAGATGCTGCGGCCCTGAGTGACTGGGCCAAGGCGCACCCGAATGGCCTGATCTTTGGCCGGGTTGACGAAAGCCCGCTGACTGTGCCGCCCAGCCAGGTTTTGCAGTATATGGGACAGGATTGGGGGCTGTGGACGTCGGCGGCGTTGCCGATCTGACACTGCGGACTGCTGTGGATGCGCCGGTGGGGGACTTTGCGTCCCCCACACCCCCTGCAGGATATTTTTCCACAGAGGATGGGGGCGCAAATTTTAATCAAGGTTTCAGGATAGCGGACTTACTTCTCGGGTATCAATCCGCGTGGGCTGAACCTGAGGACCAGAAGCAGCACCAGACCCAGCGTTACCAGTCGCAGATGGGGGGCTGATTCAATCAGATGCGCCTTCAGCGGTCCGTCCGACAGTGGCAGGGTGACATAGCCCATGAACACCGGGCCTGCGTTTTCCACGATCAGCCAGAGCCAGCCAAGCAGCAAACCACCCAGCACCGCGCCCCAGTTGTTGCCGGACCCGCCGACGATCACCATCACCCAGATCAGGAAGGTGAAGCGCAACGGCGAGTAGTTGGACGGGGTCATCTGCCCCTCCATCGAGGTCAGCATCGCGCCAGCAAGACCCACGACGGCCGAACCGATGATGAACACCTGCAGATGCCGTTTGGTGACATTCTTGCCCATGGCGGCGGCCGAGATTTCATTGTCGCGGATGGCGCGCATCATCCGGCCCCAGGGGCTGTTCAGCGCGCGTTCCGACAGCCAGATCACCGACAACAGCACGAGGCCGAACATCACCATATAGAGCAGCTTCACCAGAATGGTCGAGCTGGTGATCGGGTCCCAGCCCCAGCCTTGCACAAAGGACAGAAACTCGGGATTCTGTTGCAAATCAACTTCATAGGGGACGGGCCACGGGCGCGGCAGGTTCACCAGGTTCTTCACCCCGCGGGCCAGCCAATCCTCATTCTTGATCACTGCCAGTATGATTTCGGCAATGCCAAGCGTGGCAATCGCCAGATAATCCGACCGCAACCCCAGCGCGGTCTTGCCGATGGCCCAGGCCGCCGCCGCCGCAAACAGCGCCCCAACCGGCCAGGCCAGCAGTGACGGCAGACCCAAGCCGCCGATGTTGCCCGCCGTGGCAGGATCGTAGGCTTCGATCGCGCTGGCTGCGGGATCAAAGATCGCGCGATAGGCGAAGAAGCCGATGATCAGAATGGCAGCCACCGCCAGATTGCGGTTGCGCCCCTCGGCCATGCGTTTGTAGGCGGCCACGGCGGCGGCAATCACCGCGATGCCAAAGGCCAGACCGAAGATCAGGCGCGGCCCACCGGCGGCCCAGGCCTGCGGGATGGGCGTGCCCGAAACCAGCACCACCGCCAGGCCGCCCAAGGCCACCGACCCCATGATCCCGGTGGAAAACAGCCCGGCATAGCCCCACTGCATGTTCACCCCAAGCGCCATGATGGCCGACAGGATGCCGATGTTCAGGATTTGCAGCGACAGGTTCCAGCTTTGCAGCACTCCGGTTGCCACGAACAGCAAGCCGACCGCGGCGAACAACAAGACGTTTCTTTGTGCCATGTCATTTCCCCTTGAAGATGCCGGTTGGCATGAACAGCAACACGATGATCAGGATCGAAAAGCTGACCGCGAACTTGTAATCGGTGGACAGCAGTTGCAGCAGGTTGGTGGGGGCCATGTCGGCCGAAACAAGGTAGGTGACGACCTTTTTCCACGCATAAGTCACGAAGACTTCGGAGAAAGCGATGACAAAGCCGCCCGCAATTGCCCCCAGCGGCGAGCCAAGGCCCCCCACCACCGCCGCCGCCGCGATAGGCAACAGCAGTTGGAAATAGATGAACGGACGGAAAGACTTGTCCAGGCCGTACAGCGTGCCCGCAATCACCGCCAAGGCCGTGGCGATGATCCAGATGACCATGACCACACGCTCGGGGTTGATGCCCGAAAGCA
>CAZCFC010000123.1:0-3509 GCA_964497815.1 uncultured Cypionkella sp. | reverse complement strand
GGTCCTCGTTGTCAGAACACGCCCGCATCGCCTTGCCGGTCCGGGTCTTTTGCAGGAACCAGAACAGCAGCGCCACGCAGACCGTTGCCATCACTACCGTGACGGCGGTGGTGGTCTTGATTGCAAGGCCTTCCGAAAGGCCGGACCATGTCTTGAACTCTTGCGCGCCCAGCACAAAGCGGGCGCCGTCTGCAAAATTCTGTTCCTCGGGCCCGATGATCATGCGGGTCATGCCGTTCATGATGAACATCACGCCCGTCGAGACGATCACCAGAATGATCGGCGCCGCTTTTTGTTTGCGGTAGAACTTGTAGACCATCTGATCGGTGGCAAGCACGAAACCAGAGGTTATGGCAATGCCGAAGGGCAGGGCCAGCAATGCGGTCGGCAGCGGGCCGCCACTGATCCCCATCGACTGGAACAGCCACGTGATCAGGATCACCCACATCGTGCCAAAGGCCATGGTGTCGCCATGGGCAAAGTTGGAAAACCGCAGGATGCCGAAGACAAGCGTCAACCCCAATGCGCCCAAGGCCAACTGGCTGCCATAGGCAAGGCCGGGGATGAAAACAAAGTTCAGAAAGGCCACAATCGCGTTAAGGATATCCATCACTGCACCTCGCAATAGCCGGTGGCTTTCCAGACATCGCCGGACGTCTGGGTTTCGGTGTAGGTGAACGCGTTGTCGGCCGTGGTCCAGATCACATATTCCGCACCGCCGCCCGCATTGGTGCCCGCCCATTCCACCACGCCGTCACCCTTTTGAGGCAGCATCGGGATGGTTTCGGCATGCACCCGCAGGGTGGTGGCCTGCGCGTCCACATCTGCCAGCCGCAATGAGGTTTCCTCGTCGGTGGTGGACGTGCAACTTCCATCCCAGCGACAAATGGTTTCGGGCATGCACCACAGCTCTGCCGCCATGGCAGGCGCGGGCATCAGGCCTGCGATCAACAGGAAAGTCTTGCGCATATCTCAGCCCCCCAGGAACGAACGACGGACCTCGGGGTCAGCCAGCAATGCCTGCCCTGTGTCGGTGAACCGGTTGGCCCCCTGCACAAGGACATAGCCTTTATCTGCAATATCAAGCGCCTGGCGGGCGTTCTGTTCGACCATCAGAATGGAAATCCCGGTGCGGGCCACCTCGATGATGCGATCGAACAACTCGTCCATGACGATCGGAGACACGCCTGCGGTGGGTTCATCCAGCATCAGAACCTTGGGCTGCGTCATCAATGCCCGGCCCACCGCGACCTGTTGGCGTTGCCCGCCCGACAATTCTCCTGCGGCCTGATGGCGTTTCTGCTTCAGGATCGGGAACAGGTCGTAAACCTGCGCCATGGTGTCCGCGACTTCATCTGTGCGGATGAAGGCGCCCATCTCAAGGTTTTCTTCCACCGTCATCGTGGTAAAGATGTTGTGGGTCTGCGGCACAAAGCCCATGCCTTTGCGCACGCGCGCCTGCGGTGACAGCTTGGTGATGTCTTCACCGGCCAGCATCACCCGGCCCCCGCGCAGGTTCAGCATGCCGAACACCGCCTTCATCGCGGTGGATTTTCCGGCACCGTTGGGGCCGACGATCACGGCGATCTGGCCCTTTTCCACGGCAATCGTGCAATTGTGCAAGATGTCCACCGGGCCGTAGCCGCCGGTCATGTTTTCGCCAATCAGGAAGGGATCAGCCATTTGCGTCTTCCTTCACCTTGTTCTTCAGGCCCGTGCCCAGATAGGCTTCGATGACCTTTTCGTTGTTCTTGACCTCGTCGACCGTGCCCTGCGCCAGCACCTTGCCTTCGGCCATGCAGATCACCGGGTTACACAGGCGGGCGATGAAATCCATGTCATGTTCGATGACGCAGAACGTATAGCCGCGCTCTTTGTTCAGGCGCACGATGGCATCACCGATGGTGTTCAGCAGGGTGCGGTTCACGCCTGCGCCCACCTCGTCCAGAAACACGATCTTGGCGTCCACCATCATGGTGCGGCCCAACTCAAGCAGCTTTTTCTGACCGCCCGAGATCTGCGAGGCACGCTGATCAGCCAGATGGCTGATGGTCAGAAATTCAAGCACCTCATCGGCCTTCTCGCGGATGCGGCGTTCTTCAGCGGCCACGGCGCCACGGCGAAAGCAGGCGTTCCACAGCGATTCGCCCGTTTGCGATGCGGGCACCATCATCAGGTTTTCGCGCACCGTCATCGACCCGAACTCATGCGCGATCTGAAAGGTGCGCAGCAGGCCCTTGGCGAACAGTTCATGCGGTGGCAGGCCGGAAATATCCTCGCCATCCATCAGCACACGGCCCGACGTCGGCGGCAAGCGACCGGCAATCACGTTGAACAGCGTGGTCTTGCCCGCGCCATTGGGGCCGATAAGCCCGGTGATAGAGCCGGTTTCAATCTTCAGCGACGCGCCATCAACGGCCCGGAAGCCGCCGAAATGCCGGTGAAGGTTTTCGACAACGATCATCATCTTCCCCCTGTAATCCGCCTCTTGTCATCGGCATCGGGCACCAATGCGGGCAGGTTTACTTAAACTCACGGCCCGAGGCGCAAAACCCCGGGCCGTGATTGGATCGCATTATCCGAAGATCAACGGAAGGTAACGGTTTCGTACTTGCCGCCCTTGATTTCGAACTGCTTGTAACGGCCAGCGCTTTCGCCCGCGCCGATCAGTTCCACGCCCGACGCGCCATCATAGTCGATGTCGGTGCCGGCCGCGATCAGCTCCAGTGCCTTGCCCAATTCGCCGGGCAGGATCTTTTCGCCCGGAGCGTTGGCGATATCCATGATCTTTTCCTTGTAGACCTTGGAATCGGTGGATCCGGCTGCGTTCATGGCCAGCATGATCAGTGCCGCGGCGTCATAGGATTCCATCGAGTAGGGCGAAGCCGCTTCGAACGGGGTTGCGTTGGTTTTGCCCATTTCGGTCAGGATCGCCGCACCAGCCGAATCCGACTGTGCCACCTGGCCATAAGATCCGTCCAAAGCCGGACCGATGGCTGCGGGCAGGCTGTCGCCCACCATGCCGCCCGGCAGACCGAACTGGCTGAACGCGCCCGAGTCAAGCGACCCCTGGATGATGCCCTTGCCGCCCTGATCAAGGTAGCCTGCAACCACCAGCAGATCACCGCCAGCCGCTGCCAGCGACGCCACTTCGGCGGCGTAGTCGGCTTTGCCGTCTTCGTGCGGGATGTTGATGGTCACAACGCCGCCCTTGGCGGTGAAGGACGCAGCAATCGCTTCGGCCAGACCCTTGCCGTAATCGGTGTTGGAATAGGTCAGCGCGATGGATTTCACGCCTTTTTCCATCAGGATGTCGGCCATGACTTCGCCTTCGCGCGCATCCGACGGGGCGGTGCGGAAGAACAGGCCGTCATCTTCGGCGGTCGACAGCGCGGGCGAGGTGGCCGAGGGCGAGATCATGACGATGCCGTTCGGACGTGCCACGTTTTGCAGAACAGCGCCGGTCACACCCGAGCAGTCGCCGCCCATGATGCCTTTGACGCCATCAG
>CAZCFC010000122.1:0-8360 GCA_964497815.1 uncultured Cypionkella sp. | reverse complement strand
TTCAAGGAAGTCACCGGGGCGCACCGGGCTTGCTTTCATGAAATACTGCCCCGTATCGCGGGTGAATCCCGTACACATGAACACGTTCAGCACATCATGCACATGCATTTCGGCCACGGCCAAAGGCAGCCCCGTGTGTTCGGCCAAAGCCCGCGTCAGGTTGGAATGACAACAGTGATGATACTGCCCGCCGTGGCTCAGCAGATTGTGGGTGTAGGGATCGCAGCGCGTGCCGATCACATCGTGAACGCTGCCGCCAAAAGCATCGAACCCGTACCAATCCAGCGTATCTTCGGTGATCGTCGCCAGTACCCGCAGAAACGGCAGGTTCGACCACATCCGATCACCCGCGCTTAGATGCGTGCCATGCAAGGCGCGGGTCTTGCCCGAGAAAAACCGCTCGGTCAGATCATGCGCGTTCCACAGGTTCAGATCGCCCACCTGAGGACCATCCACACTGGTGATGCGAAAGAACTGCCCCGCGGGGACTGAAAAACACCGCGCCTCACGCGCGGGAACAAGGACGTCCTGAACCTTCTCCCACCCCGCACGGGCAGCGTGATAGGGCTGCAGATCCGGGGTGGGCAAGGTTTCGACCGGATAGCAGATCACCGGGGCAATCGCCTGACGGGTCTGCGCATCGACCGGGGCTACGTGGCTGGGCTGGGTGGGTTTCATGCAAATCTCCCTTCGCGCCACGTTCTCTCACCCTGCATCTGCCGTCAACCTGGGGCCTTGCCCCGCCCATGGCAAGTCCGCAATCAACATACCCTGATCACCCCCGCCCCGCTGCATTGTCAGTCGTTGGCCTGTCGGCGTGCACCGCCCATCGCGGCATGGCCCCATCATGTGAATGGTTTGCATGGCAACAAAGCCAGACAGGCGCGCGCGCCACTCCGCCCCCCCCCCTGCGCGCGGGCTTTCAGGGCGCAGGGTATGTCGGCGCTTGACCTTGGCGCTTCTCAGGCGTCTATTGCCCTGCCTCAAGACAGGAACAGGCCATGAAACAACGACAATTGGGTACAGACGGGCCGATGGTGTCCGCCATCGGTCTGGGCTGCATGAGCTTTGGCGGCATCTTCGGCCCCACCACCAAAGAGGACAGCTTTCGCTGCCTTGACGCTGCCTTGGATCACGGCATCACCTTCTATGACACCGCCAATATCTACGGCATGGGCGTGTCGGAACAGGTCTTGGGTGAATGGCGGACCTTGCGTAAACCGAACATCCACATCGCCACCAAGGCCAGCATCGTGGCAGGTCCTTTGCGCCGGTTTGATAACTCTGCCAGTCACTTGCGCGCCGAACTTCACGCCTCTTTGAAGCGGCTTGGAACCGATCATGTGGACTTGTTCTACATTCACCGCCGCGAAGAGGCCCGCCCGATCGAAGACGTCGTCCACAGCCTGAAGGCCATGATCGACGAGGGGCTGATCGGTGGCTATGGCCTGTCCGAGATTTCCCCCGGCACCCTGCGCCGTGCCCACGCCATCCACCCCTGCCGCGCTGTGCAGAACGAATACTCCCTGTGGACGCGCCAGCCCGAACTGGGCTTGATCCAGACCTGCGCCGCACTGGGCACCGCCTTTGTCCCGTTCTCACCCCTGGCGCGCGGGGCGTTTGGCTGCACGCCCATTGATCCTGCCACCCTGCCCGACGCCGATTTCCGTCTGCAAATCCCGCGGTTTCAGCAACCGGATTGGGGACTGAACCTGAGCAAACTCAGCGCCTTCGGCAGCCTTGCCCGCGATTTCGGCCACAGCGCCCCGGCTTTGGCGATGGCTTGGGTGCTGGACCAAGGCCCGCACCTGATCCCGATTCCCGGCACCCGCACCGCCGGCCACCTGTCCGATTGGGCAAAGGCCGACAACATCGTGATGACCCCCGACCTGCGCCGCGCCATTGCGGATCTGCTGCCCGTCGGCTGGGCTTATGGCGACCGCTATGGCCCCGATCAGGCCAGCACCGTCGAGCGTTACTGCTGACATCCTCTGTGCGCAAATATCCTCGGGGGGCGCTGTAATTGCCTGGGCAATTACAGCGAATGGGGGGCAGACAGCCCCCCTGATTTTTTTTCAGAAAAATCGCCTTAGCCGCGCAAACACTGGTTCGGGGGCTTGCCTGCGGTGCCTTCGATCTGCGCCCCGCATGTGGCGCAGCGATAGCTTGCAGCCCCCACCGTCCGGTCCAATCGCCAACGGCACGACCTGGTCAAAGTGGAACCGCGCCTTGCAAGCCAGGCATAGGCGAACACCGCCACCAGCAGGATCAGCAATAAGACTGGCACAACCGCGTCACAAGATACGCCGCGCCGCCGCCATCGAGGCGGCCTGCGATTGGGTCTTTGCCCCAAGCTTGCGCTTGACGTTGTTCAGCCGCGCCTTGACCGCGCTTTCCGAGATGCCCAGACGCGCCGCGATCTGCTTCAGGCGCAGCCCTTCGGATTGCAGCTTCAGCGCCTCTATCTCGGCGGCGGTCAGATTGGGTTCATCCAATGGCCCAGCATGCGCGCGCTGCACCAGACGCTGCAACTGCTCCAACTCGATGGGTTCGAAATCCCGGTCATCCCGAAAGAACAGCCCATAGCTGCGTCGCCCGCGGTCCGCCGCCGTCAGCACGGACACCACAGCCCCGTGCGCCAGACCGAACACTCCGGCATGGGCGCGCACCTGATGCGGATCGGGTAGGTCAAGTTCCGAAAAGCGGCTGGCGCCGGTGTGACTGTAGACCCAGCGCATCGCCGGATCCTGCACTACCAGCCCGTGGGTTGTGTAGAATTCTACCCATGGCTCTGGCAAGGCGTTCAACTCTTCCTCAGGAAAAGTGAATCCAACCCGCAAGGCTACATAGAACCCGGCAGGCGCGATCAGTTGGAACTGGTCTTTCATCACGTTCAGCGGATTCATCTGCTCAAAACAGTTGCTGATTATTGCGGCGAGTCATAGTTTCACCTCGTGAACAATTGCCCGGTTAAGGTGTCTTATGCAACTGCTAGCATCCCAGAGGTGAAGAATGTCGGAACATATGCGCGAAGAACAGGTGGTTTCGCAACTACTTGGCCAAATTGCCGCGCTTTGTGATACGGGATACCTGCTGGCTGTTCATATTCGCTACACCCGTCCCTCGCTGATGTATCGCACCTACCCCCAGGCTTGGATTGATTTCTACAGCGAGCGTGGCTTCATGATGTCAGATCCGGTGGTGCATTGGGGGCTGGCGCAAACCGGGGTGGCTTTTTGGTCAGACCTCAGTGCGAACGATCCCGAAGGCGTGGTCGCAGCCGCTGCGACGCACGGGCTGCACAATGGCTGGACCTATGCCCTTGGCCCGGCTTCGGCGCGGACCATTGCCAGCATGACCAAGTCCGGCGCCGATTTCACCGAAAGCCAACGCGCAGAATTGACCGACCTTGTCGATCAGCTGCATGCCCTGACCGGGAATTTTGACACCCTGCCCGCCGCGACCCAAGAGGCGCTGCGGGCACTGGGCTGAAAAGGCGCAGGCCGTCCTGCGCCGATTTGTCACACCACCCGGTCGACCATCATCTTCTTGATCTCGGCAATCGCCTTGGCCGGGTTCAGCCCCTTGGGGCAGGTTTTGGCGCAGTTCATGATGGTGTGGCAGCGGTACAGCTTGAACGGGTCTTCCAGCGCATCCAGACGCTCCCCTGTAGCCTCATCACGGCTGTCGATGATCCAGCGGTAGGCGTGCAGCAACGCGGCTGGTCCCAGATATTTGTCGCCGTTCCACCAGTAAGACGGGCAAGACGTGCTGCACGACGCGCACATCACGCATTCATAAAGCCCATCCAGCTTTTTGCGGTCGTCAATCGACTGCCGCCATTCTTTGGCCGGGCGGTTGGTCTTGGTTTCCAGCCACGGCATGATGCTGGCGTGCTGGGCGTAGAAATGGGTCAGGTCAGGGATCAGGTCCTTGATCACCGGCAGGTGCGGCAGCGGGTAGATTTTTACATCGCCCTTCACCTCATCCAGCCCATAGATACAGGCCAGCGTATTGATGCCGTCGATATTCATGGCACATGACCCACAGATCCCTTCGCGGCACGAGCGGCGGAAGGTCAGCGTCGGGTCGATCTCGTTCTTGATCTTGATCAACGCGTCCAGAACCATCGGGCCGCAGGCATCCATATCGACAAAATAGGTGTCCACCCGCGGGTTTGCGCCATCATCTGGCGTCCAGCGGTAGATCTGGAACTTGCGCACGTTCTTTCCGGCCGGTTTCGGCCAGGTCTTGCCGGTGCGGATTTTCGAATTCTTCGGCAGGGTAAACTGTACCATGGTCAGACCTTTTCGTTGCGTCCGGCGCGGTTACGGGCGGACGGGAATGCTGGTGAAAGGGCGCGAGGGCATCTCGCCGGAACGGCGCACCACGCAATTGTCATAAACCTGCGACGGGTCACGCCCGGTCAGGAAATCAGAGCTGATGGTCACATCGCCCACCACCTGCGCGCGGCCATCAGACCCCACGCCCAAGCCAACCGATCCACGCGGCTGTTGCGCCAGCCGCGCCTGTTGCAGGCATTCGCGTTCCGCCTGCGCCAACGGGATCGGCCCGCAAGACAGCAGCGGCAGCGTGGCGCAAAGGGCAAGGATCAGGCGCATGGCTCAGGTCCTCAGCGAGGGGACACCACCGGCGGCAAAGCAGGCGGCAACGGCGGGACGGGTGGCAATGTTTCGAATATTCTCAACGGTCTGACTGCCAGCCTCGACCCCAACGTCGCGGGCCAGAATGTTGATTTCGCCCGGTTCGGCGGCATCCAGAATGCAGCGGGTTGCCACATCGGCCACATCGCCCGGCATTTCGCGCGCCAGCACGGGTTGCACCACGGATTCGGCAGTGCGCCGCAGTGCCTTGTCCGCCATTTCCTGCGGGTCGCAGCCGGACAGGGCCAATACCGCAGCAGCCAGAACCAACGGCAAGCGCATCAGTTTCGATGTCATTCCATATCTCCCAAGGCCAAACCCTGCGCCGCCAGAAGCTGGCTGCCTGACAGGGCCGAGACGAAACATTGCGTTGCTGCGGGCCGCTGCGCCACCGTCCTTACGACCGGCCAGGCTTGGGCGGCAACATCCTGCGCAGTCGCCGCCTGCGCCAGTTGCACCAGTTCGCCCGTCGTGGCGTTGTTGATGACGCAATCGGTATAGGGCGACACGTCCACGCCCGGCACATAGCGCGCTGCCGCCTGATCCACCGCAGACCGCGCAAGGCCACGCGTGGCGTCCTGCATCACGGCATCCCCCGCAACGCAGGCACCAAGCAGCAGACACAGCGCAATGGCGGCCGCAATCCGCATCAGAATTTGCGCTCGGCCGGAGCGATTTTCTTCAACGAAATCCCACCATTTGCCTCGGTGGTCAGCGGTTCTGTGTGTACCGCGCGATAGCCAAGCGTCACCTTGTTGCCGTCAACATGCGCCAGCGTGTGCTTGCGCCAGTTGGCATCATCGCGCGTCGGGTAATCCTCATGCGCATGGGCGCCCCGGCTTTCGGTACGGGCATGGGCGCCGTAGATCGTGGCCAAAGCGTTCGGCATCAGGTTCTGCAACTCCAGCGTTTCCATCAGGTCGCTGTTCCAGACCATCGAGCGATCGGTGACCTTCAGATCACCCATCTTGCCCGCAATCGCGGTCATCTTCACCACGCCATCGGCCAGCGTCTTGTCGGTGCGGAACACCGCCGCGTCCGACTGCATGGTTTTCTGCATCTCAAGCCGCAACTCGGCGGTTGGGATGCTGCCGTTGGCATTGCGGGTCACGTCAAAGCGGTCAATCGCGCGGTCCACCTCGGCCTTGTTC
Organism: uncultured Cypionkella sp.; assembly: GCA_964497815.1. GTDB lineage: Bacteria > Pseudomonadota > Alphaproteobacteria > Rhodobacterales > Rhodobacteraceae > Cypionkella. The sequence goes on along the minus strand of CAZCFC010000122.1, from coordinate 2,545 downwards.
ACATCGGCAGAGCGTTCCTTGGGGTTCACAATCTCGCCCGCCCGGATCGCGGCCGCGCGGCCAAAGACCACAAGGTCGATCAGGCTGTTCGACCCAAGCCGGTTCGCCCCATGCACGCTTGCACAGCCAGCCTCGCCCACGGCCATCAGGCCCGGCACGGTTGCGTCGGGGTTTGTGGCGGTGGGGTTCAGCACTTCGCCCCAGTAGTTGGTCGGAATGCCGCCCATGTTGTAATGCACCGTCGGCAGCACCGGGATCGGCTCTTTCTGCAGGTCAACGCCCGCAAAGATCTTGGCGGATTCCGAAATGCCGGGCAGGCGCAGATCAAGCGTCGCCTTGGGCAGGTGGCTCAGGTTCAGGTGGATGTGGTCCTTGTTCGGCCCCACCCCGCGGCCTTCGCGAATTTCGATCGTCATGCAGCGGCTGACGTAATCGCGCGGGGCCAGGTCTTTGTAATGCGGCGCATAGCGTTCCATGAACCGTTCGCCGTTGGAGTTGGTCAGATAGCCACCTTCACCGCGCGCACCTTCGGTGATCAGACAGCCCGATCCGTAAATCCCGGTCGGATGGAACTGCACGAATTCCATGTCCTGCAAGGGCAGCCCGGCCCGCGCAACCATGCCACCGCCGTCACCGGTGCAGGTGTGGGCGCTTGTCGCACTGAAATAGGCACGGCCGTAGCCGCCCGTCGCCAGCACCACCATCTTGGCGTTGAACACGTGCAGCGTGCCGTCGTCCAGCTTCCATGCCACAACCCCGGTGCAACGCCCGTCGGTCATGATCAGATCAAGCGCAAAATACTCGATGTAGAATTCGGCATTGTTCTTCAGGCTTTGCCCGTACAGCGTGTGCAAAATCGCATGACCGGTGCGGTCCGCGGCGGCGCAGGTACGCTGCACCGGCGGGCCTTCACCAAATTCGGTGGTGTGTCCGCCAAAGGGACGCTGGTAAATCTTGCCCTCTTCGGTGCGCGAAAACGGCACGCCGTAATGTTCAAGTTCGTACACCGCCTTGGGGGCCTCGCGCGCCAGATATTCCATCGCGTCGGTGTCGCCCAGCCAGTCCGACCCCTTCACGGTGTCATACATGTGCCACTGCCAGCTGTCCGGCCCCATGTTGCCCAACGATGCGGCAATCCCGCCCTGTGCTGCCACGGTGTGCGACCGTGTCGGGAAAACCTTGGTCACGCAAGCGGTGCGCAGGCCCTGTTCGGCCATCCCCAAAGTGGCGCGCAGACCGGCCCCGCCAGCCCCCACAACCACCACGTCATAGTCATGCACTTCGTACGGATAAGCGGTCATGTCAGGCACCTTAAAGCGCGATGCGGATCAGGGCATAAAGCCCCGTCGCCACAATCACAGAGGAAATCGAATAGTCGGCGATGATCAACAGCTTGCGGGCGGTCCCGCGGGCGTAATCCTCGATCATCATCTGCGCCCCCTTGGCAAAGTGGCGCATTCCCACCACCAGAACCATCGCGGTCAGGATCGCCGGGAAGGGGCGTGCAAAGGTGGCCAGAACCGCCTCATGGCTTTGGCCCAGCGCCGATCCAAAGATGTAAATCCACGTCGGCATCATGAAGGCCAGCGCCACCGCGCTTAGGGTCATGTGCCAGTGATGTTCGGTTCCCGAATGGGCGGCACCGCGGCCCTCGGCGCGTTTGCGGGCGGTCAGATAGCGCATGTCAGGCCCCTCAGACGATCAGAATGGTAAGGATGGTCAGAACAACCGACCCGATGACGACGCCCCAGCCCAGCTTTTCGGCAGTGGGAATATCAAGGCCTTTGCCCGCATCGAAATACAGATGCCGCAACCCGGCAAGGTAGTGATACCACAGCGCCCACGCCGCCCCGGTAAAGATCAGATCGCCAAACCAGCTTGTCACCACGGCATCGGCTACGGCGAAATATTCGGCTGACGTCGCCGCTGCCAGCAGCCACCACACCGCCAGAACGGTGCCGACGATCAGTCCGTTGCCCGTGATCCGCGTCAGGATCGAGGTTACGGATGTCAGTTGCACCCGGTAAATCTGCAAGTGTGGCGACAATGGGCGTTCCACCCGCTTTGCTTCGGCCATGTCGGTTCCCTTCGTCTTCGTGGTCGCGGTCCCGCAACTTGGGCGCGTTGTCTATGTTCATAGCGCCAATTTCCCGTCTGTCACGCGCAACGGTGATGCAGAGGTACGATGTTGCCGCTATCAGAGGCAGTTTTTTCGGTTTGTGATCACACAAAAATTCCGTGTGATCACAAAATCACTCAAGCTGATTGGTCAACCACAGCCGATCCAGGTCTTCGGCATATTCAGTGCAAATCGTGATGGTCTTGGCGTCGGGCGCATAAAAAGCGTTGGCCTCGCCGCACTCTGCCACCGTCACGTCGATCCATTCGGGCAAACCATAGGCCGCGTTCAGCGCCGAAATCTCTTCCTTCAGCATCAGCGCAACCGGGTCCTCGGGATCGGAATTCACCAACCGCAGCCCCTTGGCCCCCTTGCCCGGTTTCAGGGCGTCCAGACTGGTGGCCCAGGATTCATCCGCCAAAGCAA
>CAZCFC010000121.1:0-8478 GCA_964497815.1 uncultured Cypionkella sp. | reverse complement strand
AATGGAACATCACGTCACGGGCCGCTATTCGGCCGCCAACCGGCACGCGCTGGCCTAAGGGAACATCATGAATATCAAGGACATCATGGAATCGATGGACTACGGCACCGCCCCGGAATCCGCAGTCGAGGCGCGGGCATGGATCAAGACCCATCCGGTGATCGGCCATTTCATCGGCGGCCGGATCGTGGCCCCCGAGGGCGCGCTGGCCGCTGTCGTCAACCCCGCCACCGACGAGGTTCTGGCCCAGGTCGGTCTGGCCACCGCCCCCGAGGTTGATGCCGCGGTGCGCGCCGCCCGCACAGCCTTTCCCAAATGGTCCGGCCTTCCCGGCCATGACCGGGCGAAATACCTTTATGCCCTTGCCCGTCAGGTGCAAAAGCGGGAACGCTTTCTGTCGGTGCTTGAAACGCTGGACAACGGCAAGACGATCCGCGAGACGCGCGATATCGACATCCCTCTTGTCGCCCGGCACTTCTACCACCACGCCGGTTGGGCAGACCTGATCGAAAGCGACTTTCCCGGTCTGGCCCCCTTGGGCGTCTGCGGTCAGATCATTCCATGGAACTTTCCGCTGCTGATGCTGGCGTGGAAACTGGCCCCGGCTTTGGCCGCGGGCAACACCGTGGTGTTGAAGCCCGCCGATCTGACGCCCCTTACCGCCCTTGCCTTTGCTGAAATCTGCATGGAAATCGGCCTGCCTGCGGGCGTCGTCAACATCGTGCAGGGCGACGGGTCCACCGGGGCGGCCTTGGCGGCACACCCCGACATCGCGAAAGTGGCCTTCACCGGATCAACCGAGGTTGGCAGGGGGCTGCGCCGTCAACTGGCAGGTTCGGGCAAGCGACTGACGCTGGAGCTGGGTGGCAAGTCCCCCTTCATCGTCTTCGAAGACGCCGATCTGGATGCCGCTGTCGAAGGCGTCGTCGATGCAATCTGGTTCAATCAGGGCGAGGTTTGCTGCGCCGGTTCCCGCATTCTGGTGCAAGAAGGGGTGGCACCCCGTTTCTTTGCCAAGCTCAAGGCCCGGATGGCGACGTTGCGGGTGGGCGATCCGTTGGACAAGACGATGGACATGGGTGCTGTGATCAGCCGCAAGCAACTGGCCCGGATCGAGGCGCTGATCGCCGTGCCGGAAGGAGCCACGCTGCACCGCGCGCCGGTCACGCTGCCCGACAAGGGTGCTTTTTGCGCGCCGGGTTTTTTCACCGATACCGCCCCAGCCCATGCGGTCAGCCAGACCGAAATCTTCGGACCCATCGCCACGACCCTGACCTTCCGCACCCCGGATGAGGCGGTGACGCTGGCCAATGACACCCGCTATGGGCTGGCGGCGTCGGTCTGGTCGCAGAACATCGACCGGGCGTTAGAGACTGCCGCCAAGGTCAAGGCCGGCGTCGTCTGGATCAACGCGACCAATATCTTTGACGCAGGTGCCCCCTTTGGTGGCATGCGGGAAAGTGGTTTTGGCCGCGAGGGGGGCCGGGTGGGGATGCTGGAATACCTGCGCAGTGCCGTCCCATCGGGCAAGCCGCGCCCCGCTTTGCCCAGCCCTGACGTTGCCCCTTTCACCGGGAAATCCGACCGGCCCGACATCGACATCACGGCAAAGCTTTACATCGGCGGCAAGCAGGCCCGCGCGGATGGCGGGCAAAGTTACACCGTGATGGGCAAGGCGGGTGCCATCGGGCAAGCGGCCCTGGCCAACCGCAAGGACGTGCGCAACGCGGTCGAGGCCGCCAGCAAGGCCGGCGCATGGGGCGGGGTTACGGCGCATAACCGGGCGCAAGTGCTGTATTATCTGGCCGAAAACCTTTCGCAACGCCGGGCTGATCTGACGGCGACGCTGGCCGCTGCCGGCGCCCCCAAACCCGAGGCCGAGGTTGAGGCGACGATCCGCCGCGCCTTTTGGTATGCCGCACAGGCCGACAAGTTTGATGGTGCCGTGACAGCGACAAAATCGCGCCATGTGACCATGACCCTGCACGAACCCTTCGGCATCCTGGGCCTGATCGCCCCGGATGAGGCCCCTTTGCTGGGCCTGATGTCGCTGATCCTTCCCGCCATAAGCATGGGCAACCGCGTGGTGGCTGTCGCGTCACAAAGCCAACCGCTGATCGCGGCGCGGTTGGCGCAGGTGCTGGAGACGTCCGACCTTCCCGGCGGCGTCATCAACCTTCTGACCGGCGACCGCGACGCGCTGGCCCGCACCCTGGCTGATGATGAATAAGCTGCCGCCCTGTGGTATTGCGGCAGCCCCGAGGGGGTTGCCGTGGTCGAACAGGCCAGCGCGGGCAACCTCAAGCCGGTCTGGACCGATGCCGGAATGGCGCGCGATTGGATCACCCAAGGCCAAGGCACCGATTTCCTGCGCCGCGCCGTGCAGGTCAAGACCATCTGGGTGCCCTATGGCGCCTGAACTGGTCATCTTCGATTTCGACGGGGTACTGGCCGACAGCGAGACCATCGCGCTGGAGGAATTGGCCGCCGAAATCACCTTGCGCGGGGTGCCCCTGACCGCAGCCGAAGCGGCGGCGCGGTTTCTGGGTGCTTCGACCGCCGATCACATGCGCTTTATCACCGAGCGCACAGGGCAGCCCTGCGGTGCGGACTTCCCCGATGTCTGGCACCAGCGGCTGTTTCGCCGCTTTGCCACCGAACTTTACCCCGTCACCGGCGCTGTGGCGACGCTTGACCATCTGGACCGGCTGGGCATCCCCTATTGCATCGGTTCGGGCGGTTCGGTCGACCGGTTGGCGCGGGCATTGTCCTGCATCGGCCTGACCAAGCGCTTTGCCGACCGCGCCTTCAGTGCCGAACTGGTGGCGCGTGGCAAACCCGCCCCGGACCTTTTCCTGTTCGCGGCGGAACGGATGGGTGTCGCCCCCGCCGCCTGTCTGGTGGTTGAGGATGCCCCGGCTGGGGTGCGGGCGGCACTTGCCGCGGGCATGGATTGTCTGGGGTTTCTGGGCGGCAGCCATCTGACAGCCAGCGCGGGGGACCACGCCGCGCGTCTGGCAGAGTGCGGCGCAAGGACCAGTGTTGCCTCTCACGCCGCGTTGCGGGACTGCTTCGGGGCATAGGCCCCGAAGTCAGAGGTGGCGTCAGACATGGTAGGGGTCAGCCTTGCAGATCCTGCGGCCAAAGCGCCTGCGGCAGGTTCTGATAGCAGACCGGCCGCAGAAAGCGGCGGATTGACAGTGTGCCCACCGAAGTGGCCCCGAAATTGGTCGAGGCTGGCCAAGGCCCGCCATGGACCATGGCATCGGCCACCTCAACCCCTGTGGGAAAGCCATTGACCAGAACCCGCCCGGCCTTGTGTTCCAGCGTTGCCAGAAGGCGGACAGCTTCGGGGTGGTCGGCGGTTTCCAGATGCAGCGTGGCCGTCAACTGGCCCGCAAGACCTTCGGCGATGGCAAGGCGGTCTGCCGCATCGGCGGTGACGATCAGTCCAAAGGGGCCAAACACCTCATGGGCAAGCGCGGGATCGGCCAGAAAGGCCGCAGCCGTGGTCTGGTACAGATGCGGGGCCGCGTGCCGGTCCGGGGCCGCAGCGGCCAAAAGCACCTGCACCCCCCGACGCGACGCGATGTGGGACGCGCCCTTGGCATAAGACCGGGCCATGGCGCCCGTCAGCATGCATTGCGGGGCAACACCCTGGGCAGCCTCAAGCGCCGCCGTGGCGAAGGGCTCGGCGGCTTCGGGCGGCAGGATGACGATGCCGGGGTTGGTGCAGAACTGCCCTGCCCCAAGCGTCAGCGAAGCGACCCATGCCCGCGCCGTCTCGGCCGCCCGGGCCTGCATCGCGGCGGGCAGAAGAAAGACCGGGTTGACCGCACCCAGTTCACCAAAGAAGGGGATAGGCTCTGGCCGGGCCGCGCAAAGATCATACAGCACCCGCCCCGCCGCTTGGCTGCCGGTAAATCCCACGGCCTTGATGGCGGGATGCTGCACCAAAGCCACACCCACATCGCGCCGCCCACCCTGCACCAACGAAAACACGCCGGGCGGCAGGTCGCAGGCGATGCGGGCGGCGTCGATCGCCTCGGCCACGATTTCGGCGGTGCCGGGATGGGCAGAATGGCCCTTGACGACGACGGGGCACCCTGCGGCCAACGCGGCGGCGGTGTCGCCCCCGGCCGTCGAAAACGCCAACGGGAAGTTCGAGGCACCAAAGACCGCGACCGGGCCGATCGGACGCTGGATCAACAGCAACTCTGGCCGTGGCGCAGGCTGACGGTCGGGCAAAGCCGCGTCATGGCGGCGGTCCAGATGGGCGCCTTCGCGGATATGGCTGGCGAAAAGCCGAAGCTGTCCGGTGGTCCGGCCACGCTCGCCTTGCAGGCGGGCGGCGGGCAGGCCGGTTTCCGCAGTGCCGATGGCGGTGATCGCCTCGGCCCGGGCGTCTATCTCGTCAGCGATGCGGTCAAGAAAAGCGGCACGGGCGGCGCGCGGGGTGGCAGCATAGGCGGGAAAGGCCGCCGCAGCCGCGTGGCAGGCGCGGTCGATCAGATCGACCGTACCGACCGAAAACGCGTGCGCAACACCGTGGGCCGGTTCAGAGGCAAAGGTTTCGGGCGAAGCCATCCATGCGCCTGCAATCAGGTGGCGGCCGTGCGGTGTGTAGGTCATTGGGCAATCCTGTAAAAGCGCTGGCCGTTGGTCTGCATGATCCTGGCCATGTCGTCCGCACCAAAGCGGGCGGACAGAAGGGTTCGGGCAAGGTCCACGACCTGCCCATGACTGGCCGCCAGCGTGCAGACCGGCCAGTCGGTGCCGAAAACCAGACGGTCCGGCCCAAAGGCCTCGGCCACAATGTCGACAAAGGGGGCGATGCGGGCGGCATTCCAATCCGCCCCTGCCTCTGTCACCATCCCAGAAATCTTGCAATGCAGCCCGGGCAAGGCGGCCAGCGCCCGGATATTGGTTGCCCACTCCGGGTCGATCGGCCCCGTCATCACCGGTTTCGAGATGTGGTCAAGGATGGCATGCAGCCCCGGCACAGCCTGGGTTGCCCGCACCATCGGGCCCAGATGGCGCGGATGGGTCAGGATGTCGAAGGGCACCCGCTTTGCCGCAACCACGGCAAGGCTGGCGCCAAAACGCGGATCGGTGATCAGGGCCGGGTCATGCTCTTGCAGCATCGGGCGCAGACCGACCCATTTGGGGCGGGTCGAGTACTGGGCCAACCTTTCGGCAAAATCGGGGGCCAGCATGTCAAGCCAGCCCACCACGCCCGCCACAAAATCGGTCTGTGCGGCGATTTCCAGCAGGAAATCCGTCTCGGCCTCGGTTTCGGCGGCTTGGACCAGAATGGTTTGCGTGATCCCGGCGGCCTTCAGCAAAGGGCGCAGATCATCGGGGCCAAAGTCGCGATACAAGGCGGTCAGGTCAGGCGTCATCCAACCGTAATCCCCGCGCGCGACGGTCCAGAAATGGTGGTGGGCATCCAGCATGGTTCAGCCTCTCAATACGCCCTTTTTCAGGATCAGATTGCCATACAGCCGCCGCTCGCCACTGGAAATCACGGCAAAGGCGGTTTTGGTACGATCATAAAAGGCGAAACGGTCAACCAGTTCCATCCCTGTCGGACGGCCTTCGGCGGCATCGACCACGGCCTGAAAATCGTCATGGATCGGCGCGCGGCCCTCGGGGGTCGCCATTGCGGCGGCGGGGTGCGTCACGAAATCGTCCAGGGGCAACAGCGACAGCACCGCCTCGGCCACTTGCGGCGCGCTGGCCATCGGCAGCCGGATCAGCCGCTGCGCCACGGTAGCGGCGGGGAAATTGGCGTCGGTTATCACGATTTCATCGCCATGCCCCATGTCGGCAAGGATCGCCAGAAGCTCGGGGGTCAAAAGGGGGTGGATCGTCTTGAGCATGTCAGTCCTTCGCAAGGGCGGCGTCCAGCGCCGGCCAAAGGGTTTCGGGCAAGGGGGTATCGAACCATTCGACATTCTGGCGCAGTTGCGCCGCGGTCTTTGCGCCGATCACCACGCAGGTCGTGGCCGGGTGGCGCATCGGAAAGCGGATCGCGGCGGCGGCCAAAGGCACGCCGTGGTCATCACAGACCGCCCGCAACGCCTCGACCCGGGCCACGATGGCGGGGTCGGCATCGGCATAGTTGAACTTGCGGCGCCCGTCTTTCGGTGCCGCCAGAATGCCGGAATTGTAAACGCCCGCCAGAACCAGCGCCATGCCACGCGCCTGCGCCAGCGGCAGGAACGACTCGCCTGCATCGCGGTCCAGCAGCGAATAGCGCCCGGCCAACATCGAGATATCAAGGTCGGTTTCCTGCAACGCGTCGCGGATCACCTGCCATTCATTGACGCCAAGGCCGTAACCCTTGATGTCGCCCGCCGCCTTCAGTTCGGCAAGGGCGCGAAAGCCGCCGCCTTTGGTCAGGGCACCCCAGTGCAGGTCGTGCAATGCGCCATGAGTCACGCGCCCGATGTCGTGGACGTAAAGAATATCAATGGCAGCGATGCCCAGCCGCTGCTGGCTGTCGTCAAAGCTGCGCATCACGCCGTCATAGCTGTAATCAAAGACCTCGCGGAAGGGCAGACCGTTCCACCAACCGGGGTCCAACGGGTTTTTCGGCGGCTCGGGCGCCAGACGGCGGCCCGCACGCTGGGTGGTCATCAGACGCCCGACCTTGGTCGAAAGGGCAAAGTCCTGATGTTCCCGCAGCACCTGACCCGTCAGATGTTCGGCCCTTGTCAGGCCATACATCGGCGCGGTGTCGAAATAACGGATGCCAAGGGCCCAGGCGGTTTCAAGCACCTCTACGGCTTGCGGCGTTGGAACCGGGGCGTAAAGCCCGCCCAAAGGGGCAGAACCTATGCCCAACGCGGTGACGGTCAGGCCGGTTCGGCCGACGGGGCGCGGGGTGATGGCGGTCAGGGTCAATGTTGTCTCCTTTGGCTGCGCTTGCGGGCAAGGATCACAAGTCCGACGCCAACAAGCAACAAAAGACCACGCACGATCTGGCGTTGACTGTCCGTCCATCCCAGCAGGGCAGCGCCGTTCAGCAGCCCGATCAGGAAGATCACCGCCGTCAGCGTGCCGATCACATTGGGCTTGCCGGGTTTCAGCGCCATGCCGCCCAACAGCACCGCTGTCAGACCATCAAGGAAATAAGACGTCCCAAGATAGGGCTGGCCCGACGACAGGTTGGCCGCCAGAAGAACGCCGGCCAAGGCAGATACGACCCCGGACAGCACGTAAAGCAGGAACAGCATGCGATGGACGGGCACCCCCGCCTCGGCAACCGCAGCCCGGTTCTGCTCGATCGCATAAACGTAGTGGCCAAAGGTCAGACGCTCTTGCACCACCCACGAGGCGGCATAGATCACGGCCACGATCACCGCAATGGCCGGGACAATCCCGAATTTCACGTCAAGCAGCGCGCCCACAAAGCCGGTGTTCGACAGCGAAATAGAGGTGCCCAGCCCGATCGCCGCAGCGATCGAGGCGGCAAGGCCACCGGTTGCAATCGTCGTCACCAGCGCGGGCAGCCGCAGGCCGGCCACAAGGGATGCATTCAGCAACCCGAAGATGATCCCGATGGCAAGGCCGCCCAGACAGGCCGCACCCCAGCCGTACTCGGCCTGCACCATCCCGGCCACGACCATATTGGCCAAGGCTGCGACCGACATGAACGACACGTCGATCTCTCCGGCGGCCACAAGCCAGGTCAGGCCAAGGAACATCAGCGCGGCGATGGCGGCGGACAGAAGCATCCCGTGGATGTTGCCCGGCGCGATGAAGGTTGGTCGCAGGACGGCGAAGGCCACGAAAACGACAAGGACAAGAAAAAAGAAGGCATAACGCATCAGGGGCTCTTTCGGGCGCGACGGGGCTTTGGCATGCGAGATGAAGGTGGTCAGATCGCTCATGCCGACCTCGCTTTTGATGACTGGAACGTACGGCGCAGGGCAAGCGACACGCGCGGATCAAACAGGGCGATTGCCGAAATCAGCACGGTCGAGACGATGGCATCCGAGTAGAAATACGGGATGGCCAACAGCGTAAAGCCGTTCAGCATCATCGACATCAGCACAGTCCCGGCCAAGGTGGCCCCAACCGATGGTCTGCCAAACAAAGCCGCCCCCAGATAGACCGCCGCGAAGGCGGGCATCAAAAGCTGTGTCCCCGCCGTCACATTTGCCGCCCCGGACGAGGCGACCAGCAGCGTGATCGACAGGCAGGACATCACGCCGCACAAGACAAAGGCCATGACGATCAGCCCCCGCGTCGGAACCCCCGAGAACCAGGCCGACATCCGGTTTTCGCCCGTGGCATAAAAGCCGTTGCCATAGCGCGACGCGTGCAGCAGCACAGCCGCCACCACAGCCGCCGCCATCAGGATCGCAAAGGGCATGTCCAGCCCCAACACCTTCATGTCATTCAGATCCAGAAGGCCGGACGAAAAGAAATTCGTCGAAATTGAGGTGCCGTCAGAGTAGAAATACGAAA
>CAZCFC010000120.1:0-8482 GCA_964497815.1 uncultured Cypionkella sp. | reverse complement strand
GACCGCGATCTGGAAATTGCGCTGCTGGAAGAGTTGTACGACGTGCGCCCGATGTCATCGGATGACGGCGAACACCCAACGCCGCTGCCCAAATGAAAAACGGCGGCCTGGATGGACCGCCGTTTTCCAGAAATTTCAACGCCCTCAGGCTGCGCGCGTGACCAGCACTTCGCCAACCTTCTTCTGCGCGCCAGCCTCATCAACGCCAGAAACGGCAGCGACTTCACGGGTCAGACGCTCAAGCGCGGCTTCATAAAGCTGACGCTCGGAATAGGACTGTTCCCGCTGATCGTCGCTGCGGTGCAGGTCGCGCACCACTTCGGCAATTGCCATCAGATCGCCAGAGTTGATCTTCTGTTCATACTCTTGGGCGCGGCGCGACCACATCGCCCGCTTGACACGGGCTTTGCCTTTCAGCGTGTCCAGCGCCTTGGTGACCACATCGGGGGTGGACAGGCTGCGCATACCGATTTCTGTGGCCTTGTGGGTCGGAACCCGCAGCGTCATCTTGTCTTTTTCGAACGAGATCACGAAGAGTTCCAAGTGGATCCCGGCGATTTCCTGTTCTTCGATGGAGACGATCCGGCCCACACCATGGGCAGGGTACACGACAAACTCGTTAGGACGGAAATCGGGCTTCTTAGACTTGGTCATTCAAGCTTCCTCGGCAGGACCCTGTTCCGGCGATAATCCACCGTCCGGGGAAACAGCCCCGGCGATGTGGTGATCTTATCGAAGGAAATTTCCACCCCAGGCGAGCAGCCCTGAGTGTCTGGCAGGCATCCGTGATTGTTTGTAGTCAATGCATATCACAAAAATGTTGCGATTCCAACTGCCAGTGCAGTCGATCCCAAGGCCCTTACGCTTTGGTTTCGATCAATATTCAGCGAAATGCCTGTTTCGTGAACGCAGGTTCAGCGAATCAGCCGCCCTGGCCCGGGGCTTCCGAGAAATACTTGTCACGCTTGCCAGCTTCGCCGTCACGCTCTTCATAGCCCGGCAGCGGATCCTTCTTGGTCACGATCACGGGCCACATCTCGGAATACTTGCGGTTGAAGGTGACCCATGCATCCATATCCGGCTCGGTGTCCGGGCGGATGGCGTCGGCGGGGCATTCGGGTTCGCACACACCGCAGTCGATGCATTCATCCGGATGGATGACCAGCATGTTTTCGCCCTCATAGAAACAATCCACCGGGCAAACCTCGACACAGTCGGTGTATTTGCAGGCAATACAATTGTCGATGACGACATAGGTCATGGCGCAGGCTCCTGTTTCCGCGCCCACTGACTACTATTGCCAGCGGGATCATTCAAGCGGTGCATCGGGGGTTGGCGCAAGATCGTGATAGAGCCGTTGTGCTTGGGCGGCCGGTCCGCGCACGCCGTCCAGCGCCAGCACGCGGATCACCCGCACCGCCCGCGCCTGCGAAAAGGTCAGAACATCTCCGACCGCCACCGCGTGCCCGGGCTTGCGACAGCGCTGGCCATTCAGCCGCAAGTGGCCTGAGTTGATGACATCGGCCGCCAGATCACGGGTCTTGAAGAATCGGGCGGCCCAAAGCCATTTATCCAGCCGAAGCTTCGGCTGGATATCGCTGTTGGGCCTGGCCCCCGGCCCCGCCAATCAGAGCTTGTTCTTCAGCGCCATCAACGCGGCGAAGGGGTTATCCGGGTCGATCGGCTTTTCGATGCGTGCAGGGCGCGACTCAAAGGTTTTGGGCTTGTCGTCGCGGTTTCCGCCGGGCTTGCCACCCTGCGGTTTGTTGCCCTTGTAGCCTTCGCGTTTGTCGTCGCGACGCGGGCCACGGTCGCCTTCGGGGCGTGCGGGCTTGTCGCCGGCCGGTGCGCGGTCGGGGCGCGGGCCACGATCGGGCCGTGGGCTGCGGTCGCCTGCGGGGGCATCGCCTTCTTTCTTGGGTCCACGGTCGGGGCGCGGTCCACGATCGGCACGCGGTGCTGCGGGCTCACCTTCCTTGCGGGGGCCACGTTCCGGGCGCGCGGGGCGTTCGGGGCGCGGACGCGGTTTGGGCGCCCATGTAAAGGTGTAGAACGTCTCCATTTCCGGAGCCGCTTCGGGATCTGGCACCACAAAGGCCGACTCGCCTTCGGGAATCGGTTGAACGGGCGCATCAGGATCAACCGCCACCGGAACCGGCACGGCCTTGACCTTGGCACGCTCAGACTTCTCACCCTTATAGCCCAGACCGCCCATCAGATCGTTGAACTGTTCCAGCGTCATGCCGGTGATCGACAACATGTCCGGCGTCGCCTCAAAGCCCGCGCGGCTGTCTTTGGTCCGCAGGATGTCGGCCAGTCGTTCCAGCATATCAATGCGGATCGCCCGCGCACCTGCCGGGTGATAGCCCGCCAGCGTGTAGTGCATTTTGGGCACATCCACGATGTTGGGGATGGTCACAAGGCCCGGAGGCGGGCTTTCGGGGAACTCTTGCAGCCCATTCCACAGCGACCACAGCACAAGACGCAGCCGCGTCGGCGCGGGTTTCAGCAGGGCGGGCAGGAACACGGTGAACTGACCAAAGCGCACGCCATGCTTGCGCAGCGCGCCCCGCGCCTCTTGGTCCAGCTCTTTGACCTCATTGGCAATTGCGTCGCGCGGGATCACGCCCAGACCTTCGACCAGACGGAAGGCAAAACCACGCGCAAGGCCTGTCAGGGTTTCATCACGCGCCATCGCCAGCAGCGGCTCAAACTGTGCGGCCACCTTGCGGTCGATGAAATGCTGCAGGCGACGGCGGACCTTTTCGGTCACATCCTCGCCCGCCTCTTCGTCGACGAACGGTTCAACCGTCGGGCGCTGCGGTTCAGCCCCCTTGACCAGCTTGCCGATGGCATTGTTGCCCCACATCAGGCCACCCTGCTCGGTGAAGTCCAGTTCTGTGTCGGGGGCGTTGTAGAAACGATCCGCGCGCAGGTGGAATTCAGGCCGCAACGCGGCAAACGCCGCCTGCCGCAACGTCCGCCCCTCATCGGGGGACGCGGTGGCGTCCTGCCGGAAACGGAACCCTTCAAGACGGCCGGCATATTCGCCTTCGACCGTCACTTCGCCTTTGTCATTCACCTCGGCCACGAGGGTCTCCTTCTGCTTCAACCGCCGCAGCAGAACGCTGGTGCGCCGGTCAACAAATCGTTGCGTCAGGGCTGCATGCAGCGCATCTGACAGGCGGTCTTCTACAGCGCGCGTCTCGTCGCGCCAATGGCTTTCGTCATCGACCCAGCCTTTGCGCTGCGAAACATAGGTCCATGTGCGGATATAGGCCAGCCGTTTCGAGATGGTTTCAATATCGCCGCCCGGTTTGTCGATCCGCTCCATGGCTTTTTTAAGCCAATCCGAAGGTATCCGCGTCTGCGCCAACCCCCGGCCCGTCATGAACTCGAAAATCCGCGCCAGAAGGCTGGCGTGTTCCGAGGTGGAGGCGTTGCGGAAATCCGGCACCCGGCACACATCCCACAACAACCGCACCCGCTGCGGGCTGATCAGCTTGTCCCGGACCTCGGGCATTTCCATCAAGGCTTTCAGCGCCAGCACATCATCTGCATCGCGCGACCGCGACAGCCATGGGTTCGAGGTGGGGGCCTCAAGGCTGCGCACAAGGCGTTCGACGGTGCCAAATTCAAGCTGCTCATTGCGCCACTGCAGCTTTTTCACCGGATCAAAGCGGTGGTTTTCGATGGCGTCGATCACCTCGTCATCCAGCGGCCGCGCCTCACCCGTCACCCCGAAAGTACCGTTTTCCAGATGCCGGCCCGCACGCCCGGCGATCTGCGCCAGTTCCTGCGGATAAAGGCCACGCATCCGCCTGCCGTCGAATTTCGCGGTCGAGGCAAAGGCGATATGCTTGATGTCAAGGTTCAGGCCCATGCCGATGGCATCGGTGGCGACCAGATAATCGACATCTCCGTTCTGATACAAAGCCACCTGCGCATTGCGGGTGCGCGGCGACAGCGCCCCCATCACCACCGCACAGCCCCCCTTTGTGCGGCGGATCAGTTCGGCGATGGCATAGACATTTTCAACCGAAAACCCAACGATTGCAGACCGTTCCGGCATGCGGCTGATCTTTTTTGATCCTGTGTAGGTCAGCTCTGAAAACCGCCCACGTTTCAGGAACTGCACCCCCGGCACCAGCCCGACAATGGCCTGCCGCATGGTTTCCGCGCCCAGAAACAGCGTCTCATGCAGCCCGCGCGCCCGCAGCAGGCGGTCGGTGAAAACATGGCCCCGGTCCAGATCGGCGCAAAGCTGAATTTCGTCGATCGCCACAAAATCAGCACCGATGTCCAGAGGCATCGCTTCAACCGTGCAGACCCAATACTGGGCGCGGTCTGGCACAATGCGCTCTTCGCCCGTGATCAGCGCCACAACGGATGGCCCGCGGGTGGCGACGATGCGGTCGTACACCTCGCGCGCCAACAACCGCAACGGCAGTCCGATGACCCCGGTGCGATGCGCCAGCATACGCTCGATGGCGTAATGGGTTTTGCCGGTGTTGGTCGGCCCAAGGACCGCCGTCACCCTTGACTGGGCGCTCATGTCGTTCCGCCTTAAAGGTCCTGGCCCTGCACTTGGGCTTGCAGCCGTTCCACGGCCTCCAGTACCCCTGCCTGATGCGGATGTATAGCCAAAGCAGCGCGATAGACCTCAAGCGCCTGCTGCGGACGCTCCAATTCCTCAAAGATCGCGCCAAGCCCCGCCAGCGCGCCAAAATGACGCGGGTTCAGTGTCAGCACATGGCCGATGTCGGCCACCGAAGGCCCAAACTGCCCGGCCTGATAATAGGCGGTCGCCCGCGCATTCCACCCTTCGGCAAAATCGGGGGCGTGGTCGATCAGCGCGGTGAAATGGTCAATCGCCACCTCTGTCACACCTTCGGCCATGGCATTGCGCCCCCGTTCAAGCAACAGATCCATCGCAGGCGAGCCGGATTTGGACCATTCGATCCAGATTTCCTGCTCGATGTTCTGTGATTCTTCATCTGTCGCTGTCAGAAGCTGTGCAAAAAGGTCATCCAGCTTGGCCGTTTGCGCCACGGCAGGCAGCGCCAACAGGAAAAGCAGCACAAATGCCGCAACGATATGATTGTGTAACTGGATGAGCGATTTCATATGGTGAAATCTAACGCAATGGCCGCGAATTGAAAGTGGCCCCTGTACACAAGGATGACAACGATGAGCGATGTGATCAACGCAGCCGTAAAGGCATTGGCGGCCAAGATGGCGGATGGCTTTGACGGGGTGGCGAAATTCGTGATCTCGGGTGAGGGCGCGATCATGGTTGGTCCCGATGGCGTTCGCGCTGGTGATGAAGAGGCCGACGTGACCATGACCGCCACCGCCGAAGTGTTTCAGGCGATGATGGAGGGTGAGATGAACCCGACCACCGCCTTCATGACCGGCAAGCTGACTGTCGATGGCAGCATGGGGTTGGCGATGAAGCTTGGCGCGGCGCTGGCGTGAGTGTTGCGCCGCTTTACACCGATGTCGATGACGGTCCGGCCGATGGCTGCGCCTTTTGGCTGAAGACGGCGGACGGCGTGCGCCTGCGCGTGGCAGTCTGGGCGTCGGACGCGCCGCAAGGCACGGTTCTTCTATTGCCGGGCCGGACCGAATATGTCGAGAAATACGGCCGCGCCGCCGTTGATCTGGCGCAGCGCGGCTTTTGCACCGTGGCGATTGACTGGCGCGGTCAAGGGCTTGCCGATCGCCCCTTTGCCGACCGCATGACCGGGCATGTCACTGATTTCGCGGAATATCAGGCCGATCTGGATGCGATGGTCGCCTTTGTGCGCCAGCAGGGGCTGCCCGAACCCTATTATCTGATGTCGCATTCCATGGGCGGCTGCATCGCCCTGCGCGGGTTGATGCGCGGTTTGCCGATGCAAGCGGCAGCGTTTTCGGCGCCAATGTGGGGGATCCTGATGGCCGCGTGGATGCGTCCATTTGCGACAGTGCTGACCACCGCCTCGCGCTGGTTCAGCTTTGATGACCGCTATGCGCCGGGAACAGGGGCGAAAACCTATGTGCTGACCGCGCCATTCATCGGCAACGCGCTGACCAGCAACGCCGAGATGTGGGAATACATGGTGCGTCAGGCCAAGGCCCATCCCGATCTGGCATTGGGTGGCCCCAGTCTGGGCTGGGTCAAGGCGGCGCTGACCGAATGCCACGCGCTGACGCATCTGCCATCGCCCGATCTGGCGGCGGTCTGTGCGCTGGGAACGCAGGAAAAGATCGTCGATGTCGGTCCGGTCCATGCCCGCATGGCGCGGTGGTCGCGCGGCACACTGGATCTTTACCCCGGCGCAGAACACGAAGTCCTGATGGAGGGCCCTGCCGCGCGCGCCCGGTTCTTTGATTCCGCAGCGGCGCTGTTTGCGACCCACAGGTAAATCGCGGCTTTTCCTGGCCTGGAAAAGTCTACAGCGTGATCTGCGTGAACCCGTCGCGCAGGGCGCGTGACCACGCCTCGGACATCATGCGAAAGCTTTCATCGCCCGCCTCGATCCGGCGGCGGCGCGTCACCCGGCAGGCGTCTTTCTCGATGACGCTCAGGTCAAGCGGCATTCCCACCGACAGATTTGACCGCAGCGTCGAATCCATCGACAACAAAACCGCCTTTTCGGCATCGGCCAGGCTGGTTGCGGGCTTTACCACCCGGTCAAGGATGGGCTTGCCATATTTATGCTCACCGATCTGCAGAAACGGCGTATCCTCGGTGGCTTCGATGAAGTTGCCCTCTGGATAGATCAGGAACAGCCGCATCGCGCCGCCCCGCCGCTGCGCCGCCACGATCATGCTGGCGCTGGCCCCCTGTTTCATCGTTGCCAGCTTTTCATCAATTTCGCAGCGCACCGCAGACAGCGTGTTGCCGATGATCGACGCCACCTTCAGCATGGTGGGTGCCTTCATGATCGAGGTTTCTTCGGTGGCGTCCGATTCCTCGATCGCCTCGCGCAACCGCGCGATGGTGGTTTGCGTGACCGACAACGATCCGGCGGTGACGATGGAAATCACCCGCTCACCCGGGTCTTCAAAATGAAACATCTTGCGATAGGTGGCAATGTTGTCCAGCCCCGCATTGGTGCGGGTATCAGACAGCAAAACCATGCCCTCATTCAACAACAGTCCCACGCAATAGGTCATGCAAGCCCCCTGACTTTGCGCGGACCCTATTGTTCCTGCGTCTGAACCGCAACCGTGACCGCAAGGATTTCAACACCCTGCCCGCGCGAAACCCCGCGAATGGGGGCTGCATCCTGCGCGTCCAGCCCCGAACCCAGCCGGATATAGCGCTCGTCCGGGCAACAGCGGTTCGCCGGATCAAAACCGATCCAGCCAAAGCCCGGCACATGCAGCTCGGCCCAGGCATGGGCTGCATCTTCGGCCGATGCGTCTGGGCCTGCGTGCAGATAGCCCGACACATAACGCCCCGGAATCCCCGCCGCCCGCGCCGCCGCCAGCAGGACATGCGCGTGATCCTGACACACCCCTTCGCCTTGCGCCAAAGCCTGCGCCGCCGTGGTGGCCGAAGATGTGCTGCCGGGGCGATAGACAATCGCCCGGGAAATCGCCTCGGACAGGGCATGACAGCCCGCCAGCGGGTTTTCGGCGTTGCGCAGGATATCCGACAACTCCAGCAGCGCCGCATCCGCCTCGGTGGCCTCGGTGTCGCGCAGATAGGCCTCGGGCGGGGTCAGTTCCTTGTGACCCTTCAGCATCCCGGCCATATCGGTGGTCTGCACCTGCCCTTGCACGCGGACTTCGATTTCCGTCACCGGGCCCGCTACCGACCAGCCTTGCACCAGATCGCCCGCCCCATCGCGGAACGACCCGCCCTTGGTGCCGCCCGATACGGTCACGGCCCAATGCACCACCCTTTGCCCGTCAAAGACCGAAGGCTGCAAGCGATGGCTTTGCACGACACCGCGCACCGGACGGTCATAGGAATAGCGGGTGACGTGATCGACATTCAGCAGCATTATTGCATATCCCCCGACAGATAGCTGTTGTGGATCACCGCACCCAAAGCCGCCGCCTCGCGGATAAAGCGCGACAGGAATTCGTGCAGCCCCTCTTCGAAGATCTGGTCGGTGGACTGATGTTCCAGATCCGACAACAGCTGCGCCACCTGCCCTTGTGCCGCCGTTTCGCGCCCATACAGCTTGGCCAGCCGCATCATGTGGTTGTTCATCCCCGCCACGCAGGTGATCAGGGATCGCGGGCATTGCGGGTTCAGGATCAGGAAATGCGCGATCTTGGCCGATGTAATCTCGCCGCCGTAAGCCCAGTGAAACGCCCGGTTTGCCGACATTGCGCGCAAAAGCATCGCCCATTGGTCATTGTCGAGCCCCGAGCCGACATATTCGGCGCGCGGCAAAAGGACATAATACTTGACGTCCATCAGTCGCGCCGTGCTGTCGCCACGTTCCAGATAATAGCCGATGTTCAGAAAGTTATAGCC
>CAZCFC010000119.1:0-8550 GCA_964497815.1 uncultured Cypionkella sp. | reverse complement strand
CGATGCAAAGCAGGGCGAACCACCACTTGAACATCGGGCGGAACTTGCCCGAACGAACCGACGAGGTATCCAGCCACGGCACGATCGCCATGACCGCGATAGCGCCGAACATCGCAACCACGCCGAAGAACTTGGCGTCGACGATGCCGAAGGTCACGAACTGCACCAGTTGCACCAGCCAGACGTCGGCGGTGAAGGCGCGCAGGATCGCGTAGAACGGCAGGAAGTACCATTCCGGAACGATGTGCGCGGGCGTCGAAAGGGCGTTGGCTTCAAGATAGTTGTCGGGGTGGCCCAGATAGTTGGGCATGAAGCCCACCACTGCAAAGAAGATGCCCAGAACAACGACCAAAGCGAACAGGTCCTTGATGACGTAATAGGGCCAGAACGGCAGGGTGTCTTTCGCAGCCTCTTCCTTCGAGGTGCGGCGGACTTCGACGCCAGTCGGGTTGTTGTTGCCGGTGGTGTGGAAAGCCCAGATATGCAGCGCAACAAGTGCGGCAATCACGAAGGGCAGCAGGTAGTGCAGGCTGAAGAAACGGTTCAGCGTGGCGTTGTCAACGGCAGGGCCGCCCAACAGCCATTCCTGAATGCTGGGGCCGATGCCGGGGATCGCGCCAAACAGGCCGGTGATCACCGTGGCACCCCAGAACGACATCTGACCCCAAGGCAGAACGTAGCCCATGAAGCCCGTCGCCATCATCGCCAGATAGATCAGCATGCCGATGATCCACGTGACTTCACGCGGGGATTTGTAGCTGCCGTAGTACAGACCGCGGAAGATGTGCAGGTAGACGGCAAAGAAGAACAGCGAGGCGCCGTTGGCATGCATATAGCGCAGCATATGCCCGCCGTTCACATCGCGCATGATGTGTTCAACGCTGGCAAAGGCCAGATCGACATGGGGGGTGTAGTGCATCACCAGAACGACGCCGGTGATGATTTGCAGCACAAGGCAGAAGGCCAGAACAATGCCCCAGATCCACATCCAGTTCAGGTTCTTGGGCGTCGGAATCATCAGCGTGTCATAGACAAGGCTGACGATCGGCAGGCGGCTGTGCAGCCAGGTCTGAATGCCCGGCTTTGGTTCATAATGGTCGTGCGGAATTCCGGCCATGTTTTGTGTCCTTACCCGAGCTTGATGGTGGTTTCATCGGTGAACGAGGCCACCGGGATGTCAAGGTTGCGCGGCGCTGGGCCTTTGCGGATGCGACCCGAGGTGTCGTAGTGCGAGCCGTGGCAGGGGCAGAACCAGCCGCCGAAATCGCCCGAGGCGTTGCCGATCGGAACGCAGCCCAAATGGGTGCAGACGCCGATCATCACCAGCCATTCGCCAGCCTCGTCCAGCGTGCGGTTGGCATCGCTGGCATCGGTGCCGGGTTTATTGCGGTTCTCGGAATTGGCATCCGGCAGGTCCGTCAGCGCGGTGGCGCGGGCGGCTTCAATCTCTTCCGGGCTGCGGCGGCGGATGAACACCGGCTTGCCCAGGAATTTCACGGTAAGCTGGGTGCCAACCTCGACGCCCGAGACGTCGACAAAGATCGACGACATGGCGCGGGTGTCAGCAGAGGGCGCCATTTGATTGATCAATGGCCAAACCGCTGCGCCGGTTGCAACCGCACCAGCTCCGGCAGTTGCGTAATACAGGAAATCCCTGCGGTTGCCTGCGTGATCGTCTGCTTGGGACACGAGATCTTCTCCCTTCCGAGGCCGCGACAAGTGCGACCCATATACCTGTTGGGCCGCAGTTTCCCGCAGCCTTGCCGAGCGGGTTTTAGACAAGGAAAGCGGGGCCGTCCAGCGGTCAAAGGCGCGCAGGGGCGGCGGAATTCAGCTTTTCCTGATGTGGGGCCTTGAAGATGCGCAAATCATTCCCAACAGACCCCAGTTTGCGCCGCTTCGCAGGCCACCCGGACACTATGTCACGCCGCCGGGGGGAGCGTGGCCTGCATGGCGGGGCGCTGTGAAAAGGCTGCTTCCCAGGCCGCCAGCCTTGGCCGCCCCTCGCGCCAGTTGCGGGCGGTCAGCCGGAAATCAAGATAGCCAAGCGCACAGCCCACGGCGATCTGCGCCATGTCCAAAGGTCCGGCCAGATGATCCATCCAGCCCGACTCGATCGCGTCCAGCGCGCGGGCAACTTTCGACCATTGCCCTTCAACCCAATCGGGGAACCGCCGATCTTCGGGGCGGATGCGGGTTTCGTAGACCATCAGCAGCGCCGCCTCCAGAATTCCGTCCGCAGTCGCCTCCAGCGTCAGGGTTTCCCACAGCTTTGGGGCCGAAGGGTACAGACCCGCCGCCGCAAGATCATCCAGATAGCGGCAGATCACCCGGCTGTCGTAGATTGCGGTGCCTTCGGCCCGCTCAAGCGCTGGAATTTTGCCCAGTGGATTGCGGTTGATCGGCATGCTGCCCGGATCAAGCGGGGTGCCCGAAACCTCGACCACGGTGATCTGATCGGCCAGCCCGGCCTCGAGGACCAGCACCATGACTTTGCGGCCAAACGGGGTGGTGGGGGAGTGGTACAGTCTCATCATGGTCTCCGCATGCGAACGCGGCCCAAAGGTGCCGCGTCAATTTCAATTCCGGATTTGCCCAAGCGGATCAGTTGTTTGACCCACAGGCAGCGGTTGGTTTTCGGCCCGGGCCATCGCCACCATGACGGTGACATCACATCCGGCAGCAACACCCCCGTGAAGCCTACGGTCAAGCGGCGGCCCTGTAAATCGCCACCGATTTCGCATCCGCGTTTGTCCGGTGCCGCAGGGCGATCTGCTGGGGAAAGAAGGCGATCTGATCTGGCTGCGCGGGTATTCCAAAGCACCGGGCCGGGCGAAAAGCGGCGATCATCGCCCTCCGCGAATTTGGGCGATTCCACCCCAGTGGGATCGGGCCTTGTCGGTTTCGGGTGGGACTGCGGGGCGGGTCATTGGCATCGGGGCTGGGATGTTCAGGATTGAGAAAACGGTTGGGTCTGCGCGCGTCGCATAGGACGGAATGGTGCTGGGCCGCGGCAGATGTTCCGTCTGGTCTTTGGATGATCCGCGTATGGCGAACGTCTGGCTTTGCGCATGACATCATCCGATGCCGAAGCACTTGCCGCAGTGGTGGATTTCGGGGGCTATTCCAGATCGCGACGGATCAGGGCGGCTATGGCCTGCGCGCCCGGATCATCCTGCCGGGCCAGATGATCGGCGGCGTTGCGGCGCATTTGGGGCGTCTTGTTCTGGTTCAGTTTCCAAGTGCCTTCGATGGCGGCAATCTGAAACCGGAACGGCAGAATCATCCGCAGCATCCGGGGCATCACGCCTTCGGACATTTTTCCGGTCTGCCACGGCGTTTTTGGCAACAGGCGATTTTCATGTTCGGCCGATACCGACTGAACATGCGCCAGCAAATCCGACTCGGGCAGTGCAGCAAGGGTGCCGCGCAGATGGACGGCAATGTAGTTCCATGTCGGGACCTGATCGGCGCTGTCGTACCAGTCGGGCGAAACGTAGGCATCGGGGCCAGAGATGGCGATCAGCGCCGGAACCGGGCCTGCCAGACAGGCGCGGCACAGGGGGTTTGACCGCGCCAGATGCAAGTCGGCAAAGCTGGCATCGGGTGAGATCAGAAAGGGCACATGCGCGGCCAAGGGGCCTTCGGTGCCGTTCACCGACAGCACGCCAAAGCCGCGGGCGCGGGCGAAGGCCAGATGATCGGCAAGGGGTGTGGCGCGGAAGGCTGGATTGGGGTGCATCGCCTGACCTTGAGACATGAAAAAGCCGCCAGAGATTGCTCTCGGCGGCCTATTCGGTGCTGCTAAAGCGGCTCAACCCTGACGGGCCTTGTAGCGCTTTTGCGTCTTGTTGATCACATAGACGCGGCCTTTACGGCGCACGATCTGGCAATCGCGGTGACGCGTCTTCAGCGAGCGGAGCGAGTTTGCAACTTTCATGTCGCTTCTCCCTTGTCGCGGCGCGTCTTCGCGCCAGTTGAAAACTTTTGCCCCCCGAAAGGGACGGTGAATGGTGGGCGGTACTGGGATCGAACCAGTGGCCACTACGATGTCAACGTAGTGCTCTACCGCTGAGCTAACCGCCCACGCTGCCTTGCGATACCGCCTGTCCCTAAAACAAAGGACGCGGGCGGAACCGCGTCGGGTAGGGGCGCTATAAACAGAGTCGGCGGGCTGTTCAAGGGGTTTCAGCGCGCAAGTTTTTGTCGTTATATCAAAAAGCAAGAGGAGCGCGCATGACATCCGGCGTCTTTCGCCTTTACCACCCCGAACGACGGGATACGGCGGTGATCTTTGCATCACCGCATTCGGGGCGCGATTATCCGGCGGCGTTCATGGCGCAGACCGTGCTGGACGCCTGCGAAATAAGGTCTTCGGAAGATGCCTTTGTGGATCAGTTGTTTGCGGATGCGCCATTGCACGGCGCGCCCTTGCTGGTGGCCGATGTGCCGCGCGCCTTTCTGGATCTGAACCGCGCGCCGGATGAGTTGGACCCGGCGGTGATCGAGGGAATCATCCGCGCGCCGCACAATCCGCGCGTTTCATCCGGGCTGGGGGTGATTCCCCGCGTGGTGGCGGGGGCGCGCGCGATTTATCGGGGCAAGTTGCCGCTGCACGAGGCCGAGGCGCGGATCACGCGCTATTGGCATCCTTATCACCGCTGCCTGCGCGAGTTGATGGACACAACGGCGGCGCAGTTCGGTCAGGCGGTGCTGATCGACTGCCATTCGATGCCGCATGAGGCGATTGACGGCCATGTCCGGCCCGGAGTGGCGCGGCCCGATGTGGTGTTGGGCGACCGCTTTGGCGCCGCGGCGGGACGCGAGGTGACGGACCGTGTGGAAGCGGCCTTTGCCAGCGCCGGGTTGCGGGTGGCGCGGAATGCGCCCTTTGCCGGGGCGTTTATTGCGCAAAGCTATGGGCGGCCCACCGGGCTGCGGCATGTCGTGCAGGTGGAGATTGACCGCAGTCTGTATCTGGATGAGGCACGGGTGGAGCCGCTGGCCTGTTTTGCCGAGGTGCAGCGGATGCTTTCCGGCGTGATTGCCGAGGTGGTGGGCATCGGGCGACAGGTGCCGTTGGCGGCAGAGTAGGGGGCCTTCCGCCCCCTCTTGGCTGCGCCAATTCACCCCCGAGGATATTTGCGCACAGAGGATGCAAATTTTTGACAAGTTTTCGGGATCAGCGCAGGCTGCGGCCTTTGATGATCGCTTCGCGGCCGAATTTGGCGCGGATGGCATCGGTGGCACGTTCAGCGGCGGCGCGTTTGGGGGCGTTTGGATCCAGCAGGTCGGCAGACAGGTCGGCCTGGGATTCGGGGGCAAGATCGCTGATGCCGACGCCGATCAGGCGGTAGGGCCCCATGGTGTTGGCGTGATCCAGCAGGCTGCGGGCGGCGCGGTAGATGCGGTCGGTCAACTGGGTGGGATCGGTCAGGGGGTGGCGGCGGCTGATCAGCTGAAAATCCGAGCGCTTCAGTTTCAAGGTGACGGTCTTGCCCGAAACCTGTTTGGCCTTGGCGCGATCAGCCACCTGTTCGGACAGGCGCCACAGATGGCCGTCGAGCAGGTCGGGATCGGACGTGTCCTTGAAAAACGTGGTTTCCTTGGAGATCGACTTCAGTTTTTCGTCGCGGTTGACGCGGCGGGTGTCAAGGCCGCGCGCGAGGTGCCAAAGCCGGTCGCCCATCTGGCCGAAGCGGGAGGTCAGGTCGGGGCGGTCCCAGCGCAGCAGGTCGCTGATGCTGCGGATGCCTGCCTTTTCCAGCGCGGCCTGGGTGGCGGTGCCGACGCCCCAGATGATCCGCACCGGCTGTGGGTGCAGGAAGCTTTCGGTTTCCGCGCGGCCAATGATGGAAAATCCGCGGGGCTTATCCAGATCGGAGGCGATCTTGGCGAGGAATTTGTTGTGCGACAGGCCGATCGAGCCTGAGAGGCCGAGTTGGGCTTCCATATCCCGGACCAACCGGGCCAGCAGGACCGCCGGTGCTGCGCCGTGCAGGCGTGCGGTGCCGGTCAGGTCCAGAAACGCTTCGTCCAGGGATAGGGGTTCAATGGCAGGGGTCAGCGCCTCCATCATCGCGCGGATGGCGCGTGAAGCTTCGGTGTAGGCGGAAAAGCGCGGCTTCACCACAATGGCCTGCGGGCACAGTTTCAGCGCCTGAAACATTGGCATGGCCGAGCGCACGCCGTGGATGCGGGCGAGGTAGCAGCAGGTGGAGACCACGCCGCGGGTGCCGCCGCCGACGATGACGGGATGATCCCGCAGGTCGGGATTGTCGCGCTTTTCCACGCTGGCATAGAAGGCGTCGCAATCCATATGGGCGATGGACAGGCTGTGCAGTTCGTCATGGGCCAGCACGCGGGGCGAGCGGCAGTTGGGGCAGCGCGGTCCGGCGTCAAATCCGGTCAGGCAATCGCGGCACAGGGCGGGCATGGGCAGAGTATGCGGCAGGGGCCAGGATGTGTCGAGGGCGGTCAGGCTTGCGGCACGTGGTGGATTGCGGCAGGGTGAGGTGGAATTTTGAGGGAGGATTTCATGCCATACGATCAGTTTCTGGGGGGCAATGCGGTTTTTCTGGCGATTGCCGTCTTTATCATCCTGTGCATCTTTCTGGGTGTGCGGATCGTGCCGCAGTCGGAAAAGCATGTGGTCGAACGCTTTGGTCGGTTGCGGTCGGTGTTGGGGCCGGGGATCAACTTTGTGGTGCCGTTTCTGGACCGGGTGGCGCACAAGATTTCCATTCTGGAGCGGCAGTTGCCGACCGCGCATCAGGACGCCATCACCACGGACAACGTTTTGGTAAAGGTGGAAACCAGCGTGTTCTACCGCATCACCGAGCCGGAAAAGACCGTCTACCGGATCAAGGATGTGGATGCGGCGATCGCGACCACGGTTGCGGGCATCGTGCGCAGTGAAATCGGCAAGATGGAGCTGGATCAGGTGCAATCCAACCGGGCAGAGGTGACGGCCAATATCCGTGAGCAGGTGCGGGCCATGGTTGATGACTGGGGCATCGAGGTGACGCGGGCCGAGATTCTGGATGTGAATCTGGACGAGGCGACGCGCACCGCCATGTTGCAGCAGTTGAACGCCGAACGGGCGCGGCGCGCGCAGGTGACCGAGGCCGAGGGCAAGAAACGTGCCGTCGAACTGAACGCGGACGCCGAACTTTATGCCGCCGAGCAAGGGGCAAAGGCGCGGCGGGTGTTGGCGGATGCCGAGGCCTATGCGACGGGTGTCATAGCCGGGGCGATCAAGGAAAACGGTATCGAGGCGGCGCAGTATCAGGTGGCCTTGAAGCAGGTCGAGGCGCTGACGGCTGTGGGGCAGGGTGCCGGCAAGCAGACGATCATCGTGCCGGCGCAGGCTTTGGATGCCTTTGGCGATGCGTTCAAGATGTTGAAGGGGCGGCTTTGAGATGTGGACGGTGTGGTGGGTGTGGATTGTCGCCGGATTCTCGCTGGGCGTGCTGGAGGTTCTGGTTCCCGGCTTCATCTTTCTGGGCTTTGCCATTGGCGCGGTGTTGACCGGTCTTCTGGTGGGTCTGGGGGTGATGGGCGGGTCATTGCCGCTGTTGCTGTTGGTATTTGCGGTGATGTCGGTGCTGGCATGGCTGGCCTTGCGCGCCACGATGGGGGTGCGAGACGGGCAGGTGAAAATGTGGGACAAGGACATCAATGACAACTGATGTGCGGCGGGCCTGATGGATTTTGTTGGCGCAAAGGTGGCGTTGTTTTGCGGCGACGGGGTTCTGACCTATTTGCGCGATGACAAGCCCGGCCTGCCCTGGGCCGCCATGTGGGATGTGCCGGGCGGCGGCCGTGAAGCTGAGGAAACGCCCGAAGACTGTCTTCTGCGCGAGGTTGAGGAAGAGTTCGGGCTGCGGGTTGCGCCGGATCGGCTGATCTGGCGGCGGGTGTTTCCGTCAATGATGGATGCTGCACGGCTGTCGGTGTTCTTCGGCGGCTGGATCACGCAGGCAGAGATTGCCGCGATCCGGTTTGGCGATGAGGGACAGGAGTGGCGGTTGATGCCCCTGCCCGAGTTTCTGCTGCATCGGCGGGCGGTACCGGAAATGCAGCGCCGGGTCGGGATTGTGCGGGCAGAGCTTGGCCGCGCGCCGGACCCAAAGTTGGGCCCAATGCAGGGCACCGACTGGGGATGAAGTCCGCATCCGTTCGGGGGCTTTCCGCCCCCTTTGGATGTGCAGGCAAATCCAGCACCCAAGGATATTTGGGCCCCTGTGAAAGCGTCAGGGCCAGATTTCGGCCTTATGGCAGCGATGCAATGATGGCGCGGGCGGCTTCGGCCGGGTTTTTGGCTTGCCATACCGGGCGGCCCACGACGATGTGGTTGGCCCCGTCCAGAATGGCCTGATGGGGGGTGGCGGTGCGTTTCTGGTCGCCCAGGGCCGCGCCTTCGGGCCGCACACCGGGGGTGACGATCAGTTTGCCGCGCGCCTGCGGCAAGGCGCGGATCATCGCGGCCTCTTGCGGGCTGGCGATGACGCCATCGGCACCGGACTCCAGCGCGCGGGCGGCGCGTTC
>CAZCFC010000118.1:0-8861 GCA_964497815.1 uncultured Cypionkella sp. | reverse complement strand
GATACCTGACGCAAAACTGACGCAGGCCAGACGCAAGACAGCCCCCTTACAACGCTTGCGCCACCGCGCCTCGCGTGTATCCTGCGACTGCAAACCAAAGGTGCCGCAGTGCAGAAAATCGCCGAATTCGCCGAGATCACCCCGACCGCCGACATCCGCACATCGGCGCATGGCTGGCGGGCGAAATGCCTGCAACGGCTGGTGCGGCTTGAACTGCCTGTGCCCGAAACCGTGGCCTTGCCCGCCCAGACCGTGCGCGCCATTGCGGCTGGCCATGCTGTGGATGCGGCGGCGATCCTGACGCATTTTGGGCCTATGCCATTGATTTCCGTACGTCCTTCGCCCGAGAATCCGGATTGGGGCGGCCCCGGCACCGTGTTGAACATCGGCATGAACGCGGCCCAGCACGCCCGTCTGATCACCTCGCAGGGGCGCGCGGCGGCGGATGCGCTTTATCTTCGCTTTGTCCAGGCCTACGCCACCCATGTTGCCCGTCTTGACCCCGACATGTTCGACACTGGCATCGCCACGCCAGACTCGTTGCGTGATGCGCTGCGTCACTATGAACGCGAAATGGAGGAACCCTTTCCCGAAGACCCCGCCAAACAACTGGCCGAGGTGCTGCGGTCCATGGCCCGCGCCTGGGAGGGCACCTCTGCCCGCCTGCTCCGTCAGGCCAAGGGGGCCCCGACAGAGGCGGCGCTTGGGCTTGTGGTGCAGGAAATGGCACAGGGCATCGGGCAGGGGATCTCTGGCTCTGGTGTCATCCAATTCATTGATCCTGTTACAGGATTGCCGCAAATCACCGGGCGCTATCTGGGCCAGAGTCAGGGCCGCGACGCTTTGAAAAAGACCGAAGCGATCTACCTGACCCGCGACAAACGTGGCCCGTCGCTTGAAGACATCGCGCCCGAAACCTTTGCCGATCTGCTGCGCCACGGCGCCGCCTGCCGCCTGCGTTTGCGTGAGGAAATGCAGATTGAATTCACCATCGAGGACGGCAAGCTTTCGGTTCTGGATGCGATCAAGGTGACACGTTCGGCTCGCGCGGGACTCAAGGTTGCGGTGGCTTTGGCCGAAGATGGCGTGATCAGCCGCGAAGAGGCGGTGTTGCGGGTGGAACCCCGCGCCCTGTCGGAACTTTTGCACCCGCAGGTCGATACCCGCGCCGCCCGCGATGTGTTCGCCAAGGGCATCGCCGCGTCTCCGGGGGCTGCTGTGGGGCGGATCGTGTTTTCGTCGCAGGCCGCGCAGGCCTCTGCCGCCCGTGGCGAGCCTTGCATCCTGGTCCGCCGTGAAACCGCGCCCGAGGATATTCGCGGCATGCATTCCGCGGTTGGGGTCTTGACCGAACGTGGCGGTGTCACCAGCCATGCGGCGGTGATTGCGCGCGGTCTGGGCGTGCCTTGCGTGGTGGGGGCATCGGGCTTGCGCCTTGATGCCAAAGAGAAACGGTTGATTTCTGCCGATGGCCGCACCTTTCTGGAAGGCGATCTGGTGACGGTGGACGGCACCAAGGGCGAGGTGCTTGTGGGCGCAGCCGAGATGCTGGCTCCGGCGCTGGACGATGCCTTTCGCACGCTTCTGGGCTGGGCCGATACCTTTCGTGACATTGGCATTCGTGCCAATGCCGATACCCCGGCCGACGCTGCCACCGCCCGCCAGTTTGAAGCACAGGGCATTGGCCTTTGCCGCACCGAGCACATGTTTTTTGATGAAGACCGTCTTGTGGTGATGCGCGAAATGATCTTTGCGGACACTTCGAAAGACCGAGCCGCGGCGCTGGCGCGGCTGTTGCCGATGCAGCGGGCGGACTTTGTACAGTTGTTCGAAATCATGGCCGGCCTGCCGGTCTGCATCCGTCTGTTCGATCCGCCGCTGCACGAATTCCTGCCGCACAGCCGGGAAGGTCTGCGTGAATTGGCCGAGGCCTTGGACAAACCGCTGTCCGACGTGGTGCGCCGAGCCGAGGCGCTGGCCGAATTCAACCCGATGCTGGGCATGCGCGGCGTGCGACTTGGCGTCGTCTTGCCAGAGATCTACGCCATGCAGGCGCAGGCGATCTTTGAGGCAACGGTCGAAGTGGCCCGCAAAGGCGCGCCCGTTGTGCCCGAAATCATGATCCCGCTGGTGTCGGCGCGGCGCGAAGTGGAACTGGTCAAGACCCACATCGACGCCGTTGCAGCGGCAGTGCGGGTGAAGACCGGCGTGGATTTCGACTACAAACTTGGCGTCATGGTGGAAACGCCCCGTGCCGCCCTGCGGGCAGGCGAGATTGCGCAGCACGCGGCGTTCCTGTCTTTTGGCACCAATGACCTGACGCAAATGACTTATGGTCTGTCGCGCGATGATGCCGGCCGCTTTATGAACACCTATGTTCAGCAGGGCGTTTTTCCCGAAGATCCCTTCCACGTTCTGGACGTTGATGGGGTCGGAGAGTTGTTGCACATCGGTGCAGAAAGAGGGCGCGCCACGCGTGCCGACCTGACGCTTTCGATCTGTGGTGAACACGGTGGCAACCCCGAATCAATCGACTTTTGCCGCAAGGCGGGTTTCGATTATGTGTCCTGCTCGCCCTATCGGGTGCCTTTGGCACGTCTTGCGGCGGCGCATCTGGCGTTGGCCGATCGTGTGGATAGGGCAAAATCTGCAACAATATCTTGAAGTTGCATTTCGAAGTGAATGTAAAATATTAAGAGTTTTGGCGGAATTCCGCTTAGACTCGTCGCAATCCTGTTGTAAATTTGCCACTTGGCTGGTCAGCCCGGGAATCATTCGTTACGCCCGTCATTCGTCGCCGTCCAAGGGGCTGTGACGCCTGACAGACTGCCGTTGAAACAAACCGGGACCATTAGACAATGCGCTTGCACCAAGCCTGGACGAACGCCGTTGCGGCGCTTTGCGTCCTTAGCGGGGCGGCCTACGCCGATGTGACGGTGAGCCGATCCAACGATCCGACCAGCCTTATCGGCACACAATTTGCCTCGCTTCTGGGGGCCGAACACAAGACCGTTGATGCCATTACCGAAGCCGAACGCACGGCGATGGCGGTGGGGCCAAAAGTGGTGGTCAAACCTGCCGCCGGGCGCAAAGGCGCCAAACCTGCTGTTCCCACGCTGATCGAATACAGCGCGGACTGGCTGTATTCTCAGGCCGCGCCGCAGGGTGACGAACAATGGCAATGCCTGAAGACGGCGCTGTACTTTGAATCGCGCGGCGAAACCCTGAAGGGCCAGTTTCGCGGCGAAACCGTGAAGGGCCAGTTTGCGGTCGCCGAAGTGATCCTGAACCGGGTCGACAGCCCCGCCTATCCCAAAACCGTATGCGGTGTGGTGGGGCAGGGTGGTGGCAGCAGTTGCCAGTTTTCCTACAATTGCGATGGCAACCGTGATGTGATGGCCGACCGTGGCGCCGCCGATATTGCGGGCCGGATTGCCCGGGTGATGCTGGACGGCGCGCCACGGGCCCTGACCGCAGGGGCCACCCATTTTCACACCCGCGCCGTGCGTCCGAACTGGGCCAGCCGGTTTCCGCGGACGGCGGCCATCGGTGCGCATCTGTTCTATCGTCAGCCCTGACGTCGCCCCTCTTGCGCGGGGTGTCGCCTTCGGGCATGGGACC
The DNA here is from genome assembly GCA_964497815.1 of uncultured Cypionkella sp. GTDB lineage: Bacteria > Pseudomonadota > Alphaproteobacteria > Rhodobacterales > Rhodobacteraceae > Cypionkella. Next base: position 5,240 of record CAZCFC010000118.1, on the reverse strand, counting down.
AACGGGGGCGGGCAGTAGCCTGCCCTTCGTATTGCAGGCCTTTCAGGGGGCACCATGACCAGCGACATCAGGCTTGCTTTTGCCCATCCCGAAGAGCGTTCCGTGGCCTCGGCCAATGCCGATCCGCGCGACCGCATCAGCCTGCGCGATCATATCGTCGAGGTGGATATAGGCGCGTTTCAGAAGGAACGCGGCCACACCCAGCGGGTGATGTTCAACGTGGTGGTCGAGGTGCGCCCGGCGGCGCAGCCCCTGAACGACGATGTCGATCTTATCTTGTCCTATGACACCCTGACCGAAGCGATTGCCACTGAACTGGCCGCCGAACGGCTGAACCTGCTGGAAACGCTGGCCGAGCGACTGGCCGAGCGGATTTTGGCCGAACCGCAGGCGATGCGGGTGTTTGTGCGCATCGAAAAGCTGGACGTCGGGCCGTACAAGCTGGGCGTCGAGATTGTGCGCAGCCGGGCCGAGGTGGCCGTCAAGGTGGTGGGGCAGGACGGGCAAGAGGCTTCGGTGCATCCGCTGGTGGCCTATCTGGACAACGCAGCGATTGCCGCGGCCGATTTGCCCGCGCGTCTGGATGCGTTGCAGGCGCAGGGGTTGCCGGTGATTCTGGCCGTGGGTCTGCCAGATCTGCCGCGCCCGCAAACCGGACACAAGCCGACGCAGCGCCGCGTGGACCTGCTGGCGATCGAGCAGAACGCCTGGGCCTTGGCCGCGCGCGATCCGCGCTGCGTCGTGGTGGCAACGCGCACCGAGATCGACTGGAACATCAAGCGCGGTCAGATGATTGTCTGGGCCCCCTCGAAACTGGTGCTGGACGCCGTCGATGGCCCCCATGGGCGCGAGCCTGTGGCGCTTGCGCTGTGGCTGGCGGAACTGATGGCGGCGGATCGGTTGGTGGTTCACGGGGATGTTGCACTTCCGGCGGGAAGTCGCGTGCGGGTTGAAAAAGCCTGAAGCTTTCCCTTGCCGGACCCCGGTCTGACGTTTTAGGACGGTTGGCATGGATTATTTGAGACCAATTGCAATGAACGACCCCGCCCGCCCCTTGGGTGCCTTGCCACTGGCTGGCGGCTGGGCGTGGTTTGACCGTGTCGAGGTGCTGCGCCGCGATGCACCCGCGCGCGTGATCCCTGTGGCGGATCTGGCGGCCGAAGATCGCGACCGCCTGACCGGGCTGCGGCCCGATTTTGGCGGGCTGGCGATGAGCGCGCCACGCATCATGGGCATTCTGAACGTCACGCCCGACAGCTTTTCCGATGGTGGGCTGTTCTTGCGCCCCGACGCCGCCCTGATGCAGGCGCGCAAGATGGCGACCGGTGCCGATATTCTGGATATTGGCGGCGAAAGCACGCGTCCGGGGGCGGCTGACGTCGACCCCGCCGAAGAAATCGCCCGCACCGCTCCGGTGATTGCCGCGTTGCGGGCCGGGGGGCTGAACGCGCCGATTTCCATCGACACCCGCAAGGCGGTGGTGGCCGGCGCGGCTTTTGCGGCTGGGGCCACGATCCTGAACGATGTGACGGCGCTGCAGTTTGATCCTGCCATGGCGCGGGTGGCGGCAGACAAGGGTTGCCCGGTGATCCTGATGCACTCGGTCGCCACTCCGGCCACGATGCAGGACGACCCGCATTATGACAACGTGCTGCTGGACGTCTACGACGCGCTGGCGGCCCGGCTGGCCGAGGCAATCGCCGCAGGCATTGCGCGCGAAAAGTTGGCCGTCGATCCCGGAATCGGATTTGGTAAGACCTTGGTCCATAACCTTGCCCTGCTGGCGCGGTTATCCTTGTTTCACAATCTGGGCGTCCCGGTGCTGCTGGGGGCAAGCCGCAAGCGGTTCATCGGCACCATCGCCACCGAATTCGACGCTGCCAAGCGCGTGCCCGGCAGTCTTGCCGTGGCATTGGCGGGGGTGGCGCAGGGCATGCAGATGATCCGCGTCCATGACGTGGCCGAAACCCGGCAAGCGCTGTCGCTTTGGCGCGCCGCAACAACAGGAGAGGCCGTATGAGCCGCAAACTCTTTGGCACCGATGGCGTACGAGGCCGTGCCAATACCTATCCGATGACCGCTGAAATGGCACTGAAACTGGGTGCGGCGGCGGGGCGGTTCTTTCGACGTGACGGGGCGGATGGCCACCGGGTGGTGATCGGCAAGGACACCCGGATTTCGGGCTATATGCTTGAAAACGCGTTGACGGCGGGGCTGACAAGCACCGGAATGAACGTGCTGCTGCTGGGCCCGGTGCCAACGCCTGCGGTGGGGTTTCTGACCCGTAGCATGCGCGCCGATCTGGGGGTGATGATTTCCGCCAGCCACAACCCGCATCAGGACAACGGCATCAAGTTCTTTGGTCCTGATGGCTTCAAGCTGTCGGATGCGGCCGAACTGGAAATCGAGGCGCTGGTGATGGCCGACATCATCCCCGCGAAACCGGAAAACATTGGTCGGGCCAAGCGCATCGAAAGCGCGCTGGGGCGGTATGAGGAATATGCAAAGACCACTTTTCCGGCGGGTCTGCGGCTGGATGGGCTGAAGGTGGTGATCGACTGCGCCAACGGGGCCGCCTACAAGGCCGCCCCCGAGGTGCTGTGGGAACTGGGCGCCGAGGTGGTCACGGTCGGCGTGTCGCCCAATGGCAAGAACATCAACGACCGCTGCGGATCGACCTTTACCCAGACCGCAGCAGATGCCGTGGTGGCGCATGGTGCGCATGTCGGCATCTGTCTGGATGGTGACGCCGACCGGGTGATGATTCTGGACGAGGCGGGTCGCGTTGCCGATGGCGATCAGATCATGGCCCTTCTGGCCGGTCGCTGGGCCGACGAGGGCCGTTTGCAGGGCGGCACGTTGGTGGCGACCGTGATGTCGAACCTTGGGCTGGAGCGGCATTTGTCCAGTCGTGGCTTGCGGCTGGAGCGCACCGCCGTTGGTGACCGCTATGTCGTCGAGGCGATGCGGCGCGGCGGCTTCAACCTTGGCGGCGAGCAATCGGGCCATATCGTGATGACCGATTACGCCACCACGGGCGATGGGTTGATTGCCGGTCTGCAATTCCTGTCGGAAATGGCGCGGACGGGGCAGGCGGCCAGCGCCCTGGTGCGTCAGTTCGAAACCGTGCCGCAGATGCTGAAGAACGTCCGCTATGCGGCGGGGCTGGAACCGTTGAAGGCCGATGCCGTGCAGGCGGTGATCCGGGCGAATGTCGACCGCATCCACGGCAAGGGCCGCATCCTGATCCGCAAATCCGGCACCGAGCCGCTGATCCGGGTGATGGCAGAATGCGAGGATGAAGGGCTGTTGCTGCAAGTCGTCGATGAGATCGTGGGCGCGGTGCAGGCTGCGGTCTGACTGCGACCCAGCGTCAGCCTTGCAACCCGGGCAGCCGGGCGTGACAGTTGCACCATGCAGGACCTGACCGCCCTTTTCCGCAACCAGAAGGCCGCCCAGCCGCAAGGGGGGCCGCCGCTTGCCGCCCGGATTGCGGCGCTGACCGCCTTGCGGATGGCCATCCTGCGCCATCAGCCGCAGATCGTGGCGGCGCTGGCGGCCGATTTCGCCAAGCCCGAAGCCGAGGTGATCCTGTCCGAAATCCTGCCGGTGTTGCAGGAAATTGCCCATGCCCGCCGCCACCTGCGCCGTTGGATGCGGGTGCGGCGGGTCTGGCCGTCGCTGGCGATGCTGGGCACTTCGGGGCGGGTGAAGCCCCAGCCGCGCGGGGTTTGCCTGATCATCGCGCCGTGGAATTATCCCTTCATGTTGGCGCTGGGACCGTTGGTTTCGGCTCTGGCGGCAGGGAATGCGGCGATTGTGAAGCCATCGGAACTGGCCCCTGCGACATCGGCGGTGATGGTGGCGCTGCTGACCGGGGTGTTTGCGCCCGCGCAGGTGGCGGTCGCGGACGGCGGCGTTGATGTGTCAAACGCCCTGCTGGACCTGCCGTTTGACCATATCTTCTTCACAGGCAGTCCGGCCGTGGGCAAGATCGTGATGGCCGCGGCGGCGAAAACGCTGGCCTCTGTCACACTGGAACTGGGCGGAAAATCCCCCGTCATCGTTGGTCCGGGGGCGGATGTGACGCAGGCCGCGCGCCACATTGCCTGGGGCAAATTCACCAACGCCGGGCAGACATGCGTGGCCCCGGATCATGTTTTCGTGCATCGGTCGGTGGCCGGTGCCCTGACCACGGCTTTGCGCGACCAGATCGCGCGGTTCTATGGTGCCGACCCGGCGCGGTCGGGGCATTTCGGGCGGATCATTTCGGATCGGCACTTTGACCGGCTGTCGGGCCTTCTGCAATCGGCCACCGATGCGGGGGCGAAAGTGCTGGTGGGCGGTCAAATGGATGCCGCCCGGCGTTACATCGCCCCGACACTGATCGGTGAAACGCGCGGCGACATGGCGATGTCACAAGAGGAACTTTTCGGTCCGATCCTGCCCTTGATCGCCTATGATGAGGTGGCACAGGTGATCGCGCGGATCAATGCCAACCCCAAACCTCTGGCGCTGTATATCTTTGATAAATCGAAGGGATTTGCCGATCAGATCATCGCGCAAACCGCTTCGGGGGCTGTGGGGGTGAATCTGGTGGTCATGCATTTCCTGCACCCCAACCTGCCCTTCGGCGGCATTGGCAATTCGGGACAGGGGGCGGCGCATGGCCATGCGGGCTTTTTGGCCTTCAGCCATGAAAAGCCGATCCTGATCAACCGCTTTACCGCCCTGCCGCTGCTGTTCCCGCCCTACACCGCCCGCGTGCGCCGCCTGATCGGCTGGCTGGCCCGCCTGACGGGATAGAAAAAGGGCCAGAGGTTTCCCTCTGGCCCATTTCCCTGGCTGGGGTCTTGCCCCAAGGCGCGCTTAGTTGCGCGACTTGTCGACCATCTTGCCCTTGGAGATCCACGGCATCATGTCGCGCAGCTTCTTGCCCACCAGTTCGATCTGATGCTCGTCGTTGGAACGGCGCGATGCCTTGATCGTCGGCTGGCCCACAGCGTTTTCCAGCATGAAATCGCGCACGAACTTGCCCGACTGGATGTCGGACAGAACGGCTTTCATGCGGGCCTTGGTCTCGTCGTAAGGCAGGATGCGCGGGCCGGACACGTATTGGCCATACTCGGCGGTGTTCGAGATCGAGTAGTCCATGTTGGCGATGCCGCCTTCATAGATCAGGTCCACGATCAGCTTCACTTCGTGCAGGCATTCGAAATAGGCCATTTCCGGCTCGTAGC
>CAZCFC010000117.1:0-8903 GCA_964497815.1 uncultured Cypionkella sp. | reverse complement strand
CCAAGGGCACGCCGGATGACGACCAGCCGCTTGCGGGCCGCATGGTGGCGCTGATCTTCGAAAAGCCCTCTACCCGCACCCGGGTGTCCTTTGACGTGGGCGTGCGACAGTTGGGCGGACAAACCATGGTGCTGTCGGGCAAGGAAATGCAATTGGGCCACGGCGAGACGATTGCCGATACCGCCCGCGTTCTCAGCCGGTATGTCGATCTGATCATGATCCGCACCTTCGAAGAGGCGACCCTGCTCGAGATGGCTGAACACGCCACCGTTCCGGTGATCAATGGTCTGACCAACCGCACCCATCCCTGTCAGATCATGGCCGATGTGATGACCTACGAAGAACACCGTGGCCCGATTGCGGGCAAAAAGGTGGTCTGGGCGGGGGACGGCAACAACGTCGCCGCCAGTTTCTTGCACGCAGCGGGGCAGTTTGGCTTTGACTTCACCTTCACCGGACCGGAAACGCTTGACCCCGAACAGAAGTTCGTGGATTTCGCCCGCGCCAAGGGCAGCAATGTCGTGATCGAGCGTGACCCGGCCCGCGCCATGCAGGGGGCCGATCTGGTGGTGACCGACACCTGGGTGTCGATGCACGACCCCGAGTCCGCCAAAGAACGCCGCCACAACCAGTTGCGCGGCTATCAGGTGAACGAGGCGCTGATGGCGCATGCCAAGCCGGACAGCCTGTTCATGCACTGCCTTCCCGCCCATCGCAACGACGAGGCCACCAGCGCCGTGATGGATGGCCCGCATTCGGTGATCTTTGACGAGGCCGAAAACCGTTTGCACGCGCAAAAGGCCGTCATGCGCTGGTGTCTGGGGGTTTGACGGGCGGCCCTGCCGGGAGGTGGCGATCAGTGTCGTGGCGGGTGTGACCATGATCCCGGCCCCATATCGCGGGCCAGACTTCAGCAGCCTTTGGCGTGCGTGATCAGCGCGTTCACCCCGGCCTCGCTGCGGGGCGGGTTTCTCAAACCTTTCGGGGCTATCTGTCTGTCTGTCTGGCTGGCTTCCTGCTTCAGCCTGCATTTTGCCGCAAAGGCTGGCTTTGCGCGGCGCGTGATGGCTGCTGATGGTGGGGCGGCCCGCCGTTGGTGCAGCCATGCCAGAATGGTGTGCGTGTTTTGTCCCCTTGCTTTTGCCAGCCAAACCCGCATCTGTTGCCGCCTGCAAGCACAGGAGCCGCCATGCAAAATCCCGTCCCCTTCTTCACGCATTCCCTTACCGCCCTGTCGAAAATCCTGAGCAAGGCCGAGGCGCATGCCGTCGAGAAGTCCATCAAGCCCGACGTCATCCCGCAGTTGCGCCTGATCGCCGACATGTTGCCGCTGTGGCGGCAGGTGACGATTGCCTGCGATCACGCCAAGGGGGCCTCTGCCCGTCTGGCCGGGGTCGATGTGCCCAGCTTTGCCGATACCGAAACCACGTTGGCCGAATTGCAGGACCGGATCGCCAAAACGATCGCCTTTATCGCCACCATTCCGGCCGATGCGTTTGACGCAGCCGACGGGCGCACCATCACGGTCAAGGCTGGCCCGCGCGAGTTAAGCTTCCCTGCGGCGCAGTATTATCACGGCTATGCGGTGCCGAATTTCTATTTCCACATGGCCACCGCCTACAATATCCTGCGCGCCAACGGCGTGGCGGTCGGCAAGACCGACTTTCTGGGGGCGTAAGATGTCAACGGCTTTGCTGGTGATCGACGTGCAGATGGCCTTTGTGGCGCGCCGCGATGCGGGGCACGCTTGGGCCAATCCGCAGGCCGATGCCCGCATTGCCACCCTTTTGGCGGCCTTTCGCCATCAGGGCCTGCCTGTCATCCATGTGCATCATCACGGGCTTGACCCGCGCGATGATTTTCACGCAGCGGCACCGGGGGCTTTGGTGCAGCCTGCCGCCGCGCCGCTGTCGGGTGAGCCGGTGATCATCAAGCACGGCTCATCCGCCTTCATCGGCACCGGCCTTGCGCAGCATCTGGCCGATCAGGACATCACCGGACTGGTCATCGTCGGCGGGGCGGCAAATTACTGCGTCGAGTCCACCGCGCGGATGGCGGGCAATCTGGGCTTTGTCACCACCGTTGTCGGTGACGCCCTGATCAACTTTGGCGCGCGGCTGCGTGACGGGCGAAAGATGCCCGCTGCGGATGTGCTTGCGTTGACGCTGGCCAATCTGGACGGCGAATTCGCCCATATCGCCAGCACCAACGAAATTCTGACCCAGATCGCGACCTGAAGCGGATCAGGCCTTGTGCAACTGATCCGCTGCCGCCGTCCGCCCGGCAAGTGCGGCCACAAGGATCAACAACAGCGACAGTGCGGCGTAGGTGAACCGAAAGCCGATATGCTCGGCCACAAAGCCGATGGTTGACGGCGCGATCAGAATGCCCGCGTAGCCCACCATGGTGACGGTCGAAATCGCCGTGCCGGGCGGCAGGCCCGGATGGTTGCCCGCCGCCGAAAACAGGATCGGCACCATGTTGGCGATGCCGATGCCCGCAAAGGCAAAGCTGACAATGGCCGCCACATCGGTCGGGGCCATCGCCCCCCCCATCAGGCCAGCCGCGCCGATCAATCCCGAAATCCGCAGGGTTTTTACCGCGCCGAAACGATTGCGCACCCGATCACCGGCAAAACGCATCACCGCCATCGCCCCTGCAAAGAACGCAAAGGCAAGCCCCGAACGGAACAGATCGGACCCCAGTTCCTTGCCCAGATAGATCGCGGCCCAGTCCAGCACGGCCCCTTCGGGCACCATCGAGAACAGCGCCATGAAACCCAGCAGCCACAGCCCGAAATCGCGCGGGAAAATCACACCCTTGGGGGCGGCGGCTTCGCCTGCGGCCCGCGGGGCAGGGGTGTCGCGCAGCACATGCGGCATGGCCAGCAGCACCAACGCCAGCGCGACAAGGGTGGTGCCGATCGCCTGTGCCTCGGCCCCCCAATAGGCAATGGCAAAGCTGCCAGCCGACCCACCGATAAAGCCGCCCAGGCTCCAGAAACCATGGCTTGAAGACATGATGGCGCTGCCCAGACGCCGTTCCACCAGCACCGCGTTGGCGTTCATCGACACATCCATGCAGCCGACCAAAGCGCCAAACAGTGCCATCGCGGGGGCCACCGTCCACAGATTGGGCGAAAACACGATCAGCAACAGCGTCGGCACAGCGGCCAGCGCAAACACCGACAGCACCCGGCGCGACCCATGTGCGGCAATCAGGCGGCCGGCAAACAGCATCGCCCCCACCGCCCCCAGACCCAGCACAAGGATCAACAGACCCAGCGTGGTTTCGGTGATCTGATAGCGCGGCAAAAGCAGCGGGATCTGCGGCGCCCAAGCCCCCATCAAAAAGCCGTTTGTGGTGAACATGGCGGCCAAAGCCCAACGGCCCCGCTTTGCCTCGGTGTCTGCGTGCATCACTTGCCCCTGCCTGTTAGCGCAAGCAGGGATAGGTGCGATTTGGTCAAAGTAAAACCCCGCTTCGCCCGGTACCGCTGCACCTTTTGTTGCACTTGTTGCAGCGCGCCTTAGCTGCGTTCAAACCGCCATTCGGTGATCTGGGTCAGCAAGGCCCCCGCGGCCAGATCAATTGGCGGAAATCCCGGCTGATTGGGCGCGTCGGGCCAACCCTGCGCCTCGATCGCCAGCCCCTCATAATCGCCGTGACCGGGGCGTGGGCTGTTGCGTCCGTCATAAACCTGCACCCCCGGCTCTGTGGTGGCCAGCACCATCGCCAGCCCCGATTTGCCCTGCAACCGCAGCACATCGCGCAGCGGTCCGCGCGCGCGGGCCAGACAAAAGTTGTGGTCCATCTCGGGGTTTTGCGGCGCAATCGGGCGCAGTTTGCGCAGATCATAGCCGTCGCTTACCGCGCGCACTTCGCCCGTCGGGACAACATCGGCATCCGTGGGCAGATAGTGGTCGGCGGCAATCTGCAACGAATGGCCCTCCCATGTGGGGCTGCCATCCATGTTCCAATAGCTGTGATTTGCGGTGTTAAGGATGGTGGCGGCGTCGCTGGTGGCGGTGACGGTCAGGCGCAGGGTGGCCGGAGGCACCAGCGTAAAGCGCGCCTCGATGCGGCGATTGCCCGGAAACCCGCCTTCACCATCCGGCAGGTCCAGTGCAAGCACCGCCTCCGAGGCGGTGGCGCTGACCAGATCCCACAGCTTGCAATGGGTGCCCGCCGCCCCCGAATGCAGAATAACCCGCCTGTCCTGATTGGGTGCAAAGCGGTGCAGCTTGCCCGCAATCACCGCCTGCGCGCCGCCCAGACGGTTGACGACAGGTGCCACAAGCGCGCCGTGATAGCGCATGCCACCTTCATAATCGGTCAGCCTGTCTGACCCGAGGGTCAGGTCATGCGCCACCCCCGCCAGACGCACCGATTGCACGATCGCCCCGAAGGTCAGTACCGACACCGTCAGATCACCCGCCTGCAACGTGATTCGCCGCACTTCAGCGCCCTGCGCCGTGATGCCGAAGGTTGCAATGTTGGCCATGATCGTCTCCTTGCGCTTTGGGCCAGAGTGACGATCACCGCGCCCGCGTCAAGCGCCGTTCAGACAATCCGCCAAAGACCGGGCCAGGCCGCGCATCAGATCGGCATAGGCATCTGGCCCCGGGTTCAGCCCCGAACCAACCGGATCAAGCGCCGCCCCGGCCCGGGCCGGACTGCCCTCCAGCAATTGCAGCAGCAAGGCCGGGTCGTGCTGCAGTTCCGGAAAGACGCAAGTGACCTTGGCCACGGTGTGCTGCAGGTCAGCCAGATGCGCCGCCCCCGGTGCCGAAGCATCGCCCAGGGCCACCGCCCCGGCATAGCTCAGCCCGTAATGGGCCGCAAAATAGCCATAGGCATTGTGATAGGTGACAAACGCACGATCTTTGACCGGGGCCAGCACGGCCGTCAGTTCGGCATCCAGCGCTGCGATGTCGGCTTTTGCGGCGCTGGCATTCGCGGTGTAAACGGCGGCGTTGGCCGGATCGGCCTGTGCCAGTTCCACCGCGATCATGTCCAGCCAATAGACCGCATTCGCCGGGTCCATCCAGGCATGGGGGTCGGCCCCGGAATGTTCGTGGCCTGCGGCGTCGCCCGCGCTTTCCCCCCCGCTCTCGCCCGTGCTTTCCGCTTCATGATCGTGCTTGTCTGTTGCGCCATAGGCCTGCGTTTCGGTGCCCGGCAGATCCAGAAGCGGCAATGACACCATGCCGGCCTTTGCCCCCGCCAAGGCCCGGTCCAGCCACGGCGTCAGTTCGGGGCCGATCCACACCGTCAGATCCGCCTTGGCAATCGCCTGCATCTGGCTGGGGCGCAGTTGGAAATCATGCTCATCCGCGCCCTTTTCCAGCAGCAACACGGGTGTGCCCAGATCGCCCAGCACCTGCGCCACCAGGCCATGCACCGGAGGAATATCGGTGATCACCAGCGGCACGTCGGCCATGGCTTGCAGGGGAAGGCTGGCCAGAATCGACGATATGATATAACGCATTGAAAAGCCCTTTCGCGACAGGTTTCGATGGGTTAATATGTAATACTATAACAAGTCAAGAGGCCAGAATGGCTCCCCCCGACTGCCCCGGCTGCGCGGCCCCCGATCTGGCTTTTGCGCAGCACGATCATAGCCATTGCGCCACCGACGCGATGGTCCGCGCCGATGCGGTCATCGCGGCGCGCGGATTGCGCCTGACCCCTGTGCGCCGCCGCACGCTTGAAATCCTGCTGGAAGCCCATCGTGCGCTGGGGGCCTATGATGTGCTGACCCGGCTGGCGGCCGAAGGGTATGGCAACCAGCCCCCGGTGGCCTATCGTGCCCTGGAATTCCTTGAGGATCAGGGCCTTGCCCACCGCATTCGCCGCCTGAACGCCTTTACCGCCTGCATGCATCCGGGCGAAACCCACGCGCCCGCCTTCCTGATCTGCCGCGCCTGCAACGCCATAGCCGAGGCCGCCGCCCCCCCCGTCCTGACCGCGCTGGAGGCCGCCGCCGCCCATACAGGATTCGTCATCGAACGCAGCAACATCGAGGCGCTGGGTCTTTGCCCCGCCTGCCAGGGTGCCGCATGAGCCTGATCACTGCACAAAACCTGTCGGTGGCCTTTGGTGGCGAGGCGGTGCTGTCCGATGTCACCCTGGCGATTGAACCGGGTGAGATTGTCACCATCCTTGGGCCCAACGGCTCGGGCAAATCCACGCTGCTGCGGGCGCTGCTGGGCATCCTGCCGCTGGCCTCGGGCCATGTCAGCCGCGCGCCGGGGCTGCGGCTGGGCTATGTGCCGCAGAAACTGGCGGTGGATCGCTCGATGCCCATGACGGTGCGGCGGTTCCTGTCGCTGCCGGTGCGGGTGGGCGACGCCGAGGCTATGGCCGCCCTGCGCCGCGTTGGGCTGCCCGATCTGGACAACCGCCAGATGTCGGGGCTGTCTGGTGGCCAGTTTCAGCGCGTGCTGCTGGCCCGCGCACTGCTGTCCACCCCGCAGCTGCTGATACTGGATGAACCGACACAGGGGCTGGATCAACCCGGCGAGGCGGCCTTCTATCGGTTGATCGAAGAGGTCCGCCGCGAAACCGGCGCGGCCATCCTGATGGTCAGCCATGATCTGCACGTGGTCATGGCGGCATCGGATCGGGTGATTTGCCTGAACGGCCATATCTGCTGTCAGGGCGCACCGCAGGTGGTGTCGAACGCACCGGAATACCGCGCGCTGTTTGGTCAGGGCAGTATGGGGGCGCTGGCGCTTTATCAGCATCAGCATGACCACAGTCACGCGCCCGACGCGCCCGACGCCCATGGCCGCGCGCCCTCACATCCGCATCACGGACACAACCATGCTTGATGACTTTCTTCTGCGGGCGGCTTTGGCGGGGCTGGGGCTGGCTTTGGCCACTGGCCCCTTGGGCAGCTTCGTGATCTGGCGCCGCATGGCCTATTTCGGTGATGCCACCGCACATGCCGCGATTCTGGGCGTGGCTTTGGCCCTTGCGCTGCATTTGCCCATCGCGGCGGGCACGCTGATTGTGGCGCTGACCATGGCAACCACCGTGTCAACGCTGGCGGCTAAAGGCTGGGCCATGGACACCACGCTGGGGGTCTTGGCGCATGGGGCGCTGGCCTTTGGTCTGGTGGCGATTTCCTATGTGCCAGGGGTGCGGTCTGACCTGTCCGGCTATCTCTTTGGCGATATTCTGGCGGTGACGCGCGCCGATCTGGGACTGATCTGGGGCGGTGCTGCGCTGGTGGTGGCCCTGTTGGCCTGGCGGTGGCAGGCGCTGTTGACCGCCACGCTGAACGAAGATCTGGCCCATGCCTCGGGGCTGAACCCGGACCGTGAACGTCTGGTGCTGACGCTGGCACTGGCCGTTGTGGTGGCGGTGGCGTTAAAGGTCGTGGGCGCGCTTTTGATCGCGGCCATGCTGATCATCCCCGCCGCCGCCGCCCGGGGCCTGGCCCGCACCCCCGAATCAATGGCAACGCTGGCCATCGTGATCGGAGCCGTGGCGGCGATGACAGGGCTGCTCTTGTCGATGTGGCAGGACACCCCGGCAGGCCCGTCCATCGTCAGCGCCGCTGCGATCCTGTTCGCCCTTGCCGCGATCTTCGGCAAGATGCGCCGCACCTGATCCATCCTCTGTGCCCAAATATCCTCGGGGGTGAGCAAAGCGAGGGGGCAGACAGCCCCCTTCTGCTTGACGCGGCTCGCCCAATCGCCACACTGATGCCATGTTCCCTATCCGCGACCATAACCCTTCGGGGCGCCCCCCGCTTGTGACCTACACGCTGATCGTGATCAACGTTGGGGTGTTTCTGGCCTATTGGCTGACCATCCCGGATGAAAATCGGCTGGGCTGGTTCTTCTACACCTGGGGCTTGGTGGCCGACCGCACCGTGGTGGGGGCCGCGCCGCAAACGCTGATCACCCATATGTTTCTGCACGGCGGCTGGATGCATCTTGCGGGCAACATGCTGTTTTTGTGGATTTTCGGAGATAATCTTGAAGATGAGATGGGGCATGCGCGCTTTGCGCTGTTTTATCTTGCGGCCGGGCTTGCCGCAGCGGGTCTTCAAATTGCGGCGGACACCGCGGCCGAGGTGCCGATGGTCGGGGCCTCGGGTGCGATTGCCGGGGTGCTGGGCGGCTATCTCTTGCTGTTTCCGCGGGCGCGGGTCGATGTGCTGTTCATCTTTGTGATCTTCTTCCGCATCTTCGCGATTCCGGCCTGGGTGGTGCTGGGCATCTGGTTCGCGCTGCAACTGTTCAACGGCACCATGGGGCCTGCCGATGGCGTGGCGTATCTCGCCCATGTCGGCGGTTTTGTCGGCGGCGTGGTGCTGACGCTGCCGACGCTGCTGCGGCGCGGCGGTGCCGGGTTCTGGGCGCGGACCGAAGGTCACCCACCGCATCCGCCGGCACAGTACAAACTGTCAAAATCCAGCATTCCAATGGTGCGCAGGCGCTGACGGCCCCCCAACACCAAGCCGCACCATGCCGCATCAGTCGTTGCGGATGATCCTGCGGAAGCCTTCGAACAGCGGGTCATTGGAACAGATCAGCGCGCCCTTTTCCAGAATGTCATCGCCATCGCGGATGGCCGAAATCATGCCGCCCGCTTCTTTCACCAGCAATATGCCGGCGGCGATGTCCCACTGCTTCAATTCGCGCTCCCAGTAGCCATCAAAGCGGCCCGCCGCAACATAGGCGAGATCAAGCGAAGCCGCGCCCCAGCGGCGGACCCCGGCACAGGCGGGCATCAGTCGGGCCAGATCGGTCAGGGTGGCGGGCAGGGTTTTCTTGATGCCAAAAGGCACGCCCGTGGCAAAAACCGCCTCATGCAGGGACCGACGGCCCGAAACGCGCAGGCGGCGGTCGTTCATCCACGCGCCCGAGCCTTTTTCGGCCCAGAAC